>DAONFA010000043.1 GCA_035403355.1 Candidatus Cloacimonas sp.
TTTCACTGAAGGCAGTGGCAAAATTGTAAGTCAAAACAAGCTGTTTGTTTTGACTCTAAACCGATTCTTCTGTGGTTGCAACAAAATGCAGAGGTAACAGAATATTTATCTTTTGTCCGATACTGTCAAAGCTGAAGCTCGGTTTAGAGTTAAAACAAAAATTTATAGTCATTTAATATATTTGACCGGGAAGCCAACTTTCCAAGGGCTGCGGTGGCTGATTATTCATCTGTTTAGTAAGTAGGAAGCTATTTTCCCTGCCCTCTATTTCACTTTTTCATTGACATAATGCTAAAGCATAATGATAAGGCAAAAAGAGGAAAAGTAAATAAATATGGATATTATCAAAACCGAAGGCATAGTAAAGGATTACATTCTGGGCAAGGTTAAAGTCCGTGCCTTAAATGGTATAAACCTGCAGATTCAAAAAGGTGAATTTGTTGCCATAATGGGTCCCTCCGGTTCAGGGAAAAGCACTTTGATGCATATCTTAGGTTGTTTGGATAGACCTACCGATGGTGAATATTATCTGGATGATATTTTGGTTAGCAAAATACATAAGTCAGCTTTAGCTACAGTTCGCAATAGGAAGATTGGTTTTGTTTTTCAGTCCTTCAATCTGCTGCCGCACTTGAATATTCTTAAAAATGTAGAATTGCCTTTAATGTATGGAGGTATGAGTCGTCATAAGCGTCTTGCCAAAGCGAAGGAAGTTTTGCAAAGCGTTGGTTTGGGTGATCGGCTAAAGCATAAACCGGGTGAACTTTCCGGAGGTCAAAGACAGCGTGTTGCCATTGCCCGGGCAATTGTGAATGAGCCCTCAATTTTGCTTGCTGATGAACCGACGGGAAATTTGGATTCCCAATCCGGAGGCGATATCTTAGAAATTTTTAGAGAGCTGCATAGTCAAGGTAACACGGTTATAATTGTTACTCACGATCAAGTAATCGCTTCCAGAGCTCAGCGAATAATTAAAATTATAGACGGGAAGATAGTAGATGGCAATTCCGATAGCTGAATCTCTGAAACTTGGTTTGGCAGATATTTTGATGCGCAAAGTTCGCAGCGTAGTAACCGTTGTAGGAATAATTTTGGGCGTGATGTGCATAATGGTAGTCCTGGCAATTGTGAACGGAATGAATAAAAACACCATAAGTTGGATGGAAGAGCACGGTGGATTGAATAAAATTGAGGTGGAACAAAATTGGCGGTATGATTTTTCCAAAGGGGGCGATCCGAGTTTTACCTTAAAGGAAATTCGTTATTTGCAATCTCTTATCCCGGAAGCGGAAGCATTTAATCCCAATGTTCAGGAATGGGACTCAGTAGTAAATAGGGGTGATCTTAGATACAGTACTTCTGTAAGAGGCGTGATGCCCGATTTTGTAAAAGTTGAACAATGGGACATTGCTAAAGGCAGATTTATAAAGGATTTGGATATAGATGAACATAGCAATGTGATAGTGCTTGGCTCAACTGTGGCAAAAGAATTTTTTAATAACGGTGAACCCTTGGGCCAAACAATTTCTGTAGGCAATCAGCAATTTATTATTGTTGGGGTGATGGAAGAAAGGTTTATGCAATCACAAGGCGGAGATATTGGAGTAGGTGATAATGCTTTGGAATATTTAAATAAGCAGTGCTTTATCCCAATCTCAACTATGATCAGTAAAGTTAACACTGCCAGTAATATAAGCTCTATTGATATAAGAGCAAAAAGTCCTGAAGAAGCAAAAGAATTACGCCGCAAAGTGGAAAACATTGTGCTGAATCTGAAAAACGGAAAACGACTGTTTCAGGTTACTTCCGCTAAAGAACAGCTGGATACAATGCAGGCAAATGTGAAAATCTTTGAAGCGATATTTTTCTTAATTGCTGTAATCTCCCTGCTGGTAGGGGGAATTGTAATTATGAACATTATGCTTGCTTCCATTCGTGAACGCACTCGTGAAATTGGAGTTCGCATTGCAGTTGGAGCCAGGAAAAGAGATATTTTTATTCAGTTTTTAGTGCAAACGATCTTGATAACTGCTTTGGGGGGTGCGTTAGGCATACTTTTGGGATTTACCATTCTGAAACAAGTGGGTAACTACTTGCAAATTCAGGTGGTTGCTTCCGTGCAAATGATTTGGGTCTCGCTCTTGGTCTCTATTGGAGTGGGGCTAATTTTTGGAGTTGGTCCTGCTCTTAGAGCTGCCCGTCTTGACCCGGTTATTGCTTTAAGGGAGGAATAATGAGTAAACAAAAGCAAAAAAAGGGTCTTCTGCAGAAGCTTTTCCTTTGGCTGTATTCCTATATCAAAATTGTTAATTCTGATCTTAAAAAAATTTATCAATCCATAACAGTTACGCAACAACGGAAAAAGGTCTTTGGCAATATTTGGACTTTTATGAAAACATTTTACCAGCGTTTTATGAGCGAAGGAATTTTGAAGGAAGCAGCCAGTTTAACTTATATAACTCTTCTCGGGTTCGTTCCTTTTATCAATTTTCTGGTTTTAATTGCCCCGGATATGCCATTTCTGAATTTGAGTGATAAATTGAGGGAATTGGTGGTGCAAAACTTTATTCCGAGCTCAGCGAATGCTATAATCAACTTTATGGAAAAGCTGATTATGCCCAAAGTCGGCTATAATATTTTCAATATTGTTATTCTGATTATTAGTTCCTATTCCCTGTTTGCAGTTATCAGAGGTACTTTTGACCGTATCCTGAGTATGCAGCTGAAGACCTCCCAAGATACTATTACCCAATTAGTGAAATTTTTCGGCACGATAGTTTTCGGATTGCTGATTATCGTGTTGCTTTTTTCCAGTTCTTCTATTCCCATCATCTCACGATTATTAAAGTCCCCGGTTTTACAGTGGATAATGGTAATAGTTCCTTTCATTTTGCAATTTTTGGCTATCGTTTTTCTCTATATGCTGTTGCCTTCCGTTAGAATTAACCGTGCCTCTTTATTTAGAGGTGCTTTTTGGACTACAGTTATCTGGGTTATTGGTAAATCCGCATTTGATTTTTATATCTATAACTTAACAAATTACCAGGCACTTTATGGAGTGATGGCTGTTCTGCCGATTTTTTTACTGTGGATTTATGTAAATTGGGCAATAATTTTGGGGGGGATGGTTTTAGTGAGCGTTATTGAAAACAATAAAACCGGTGGTTTTTTAACTAAAGAACCCCATAATGCCGTCCGCATAACAATGGAACTTTTTACCAATCAAAAACTTAATCAGCGCTTAGAAGGAATTATGAATAAAGAGAACTTAAAAAAAATGGTAGATACCTTGAACGAGGAAGACGATAAATGAATAAATATGCCCTAATCAGCGTTTCCGATAAATCCGGCATAGAAAATTTAGCTGTGGAACTGGAAA
The DNA here is from genome assembly GCA_035403355.1 of Candidatus Cloacimonas sp. NCBI lineage: Bacteria > Pseudomonadati > Candidatus Cloacimonadota > Cloacimonadia (SeqCode) > Cloacimonadales (SeqCode) > Cloacimonadaceae (SeqCode) > Cloacimonas (SeqCode) > Cloacimonas sp. (SeqCode). The sequence goes on from DAONFA010000043.1 coordinate 3,380, forward strand.
AACTTGGCTACACTATTCTTTCCACTTCTCATACCGCGGAATATTTACAAAAATTCTGCCGGAAAGTAATGCTGGTTTCTGATTTAACCAAATTTCCGGAAATTCTGGAAGGCAGAGTGAAGACCCTGCACCCAATTATTTATGCCGGAATTTTGGCAGATAGAAATAATCCTGTTCACGAAAAAACACTTGCCGAACTAAAAATTGATCATATAGATGTTATAGTCGTAAATTTGTATCCTTTTGCTGAAGTTTGTAATAAGGAAAATGCCAGTGAACAGGAAATAATTGAAAATATTGATATTGGGGGTCCGTCTTTAATCCGGGCAGGAGCAAAAAACTTTAAAAGCGTTACTGTTTTGGTTGATCCTGAGGATTATCCACCCACTCTAAAACTTTTAAAACAGGATAGTATTTTACCTGAGAGCTACAGTGCTTATCTGGCAAAAAAGGCATTTACTAAAACCAGCCAGTATGATTTGGATATTGCCGCTTATTTTACAAAAAAAGATAAGGAATTGCCTTTTATTTCAGAGCTTCCTGCTCAGCTTGTTGTATCTGAAAACCTGAACCTAAAACTGCGATATGGCGAAAACCCTCATCAAAATGCTGGTTTTTATACTAATGATAACCCCGGTTGGGAACTTCTTCACGGTAAGGAACTCTCTTTCAATAATATAATGGACATTGACTCTGCCCTAAGAGCCATTCGTCTTTTTAGTGAACCAACTGCCATTATTGTCAAACACTGCAATCCTTGCGGTATTGGCAGTGGAGAAACTTTGGCAGAGGCATATAGAAAAGCTTATGAAACAGATACGGAGGCACCTTTTGGCGGAATTGTAACAGTAAATCGGTCTCTGAATATAGAAACGGCAACCCTGATTAACAATATCTTCACTGAAATTATTATTGCCCCTGATTATGAACCCGGTGTTCAGGAATTCTTGAAGAAAAAGAAAAACCGCCGCTTAATCCGCTACCACCTTTCCCTGCTGCAAAAACCGATTAACCCTATAGAAATTAAAACATTAACCTTCGGCTATTTAGCTCAGAACTGGGACTTAATAAATGAACCAACAGAGGACTGGAAAATGGTTACCGCCAAACAACCTACTTCGGATGAGTTAGAAGCTCTTATCTATGCCTGGAAAGCTGTTTCCGTCCTAAAATCAAACGCCATTGCTATCGCTAAAGAAGACAGGGTCTTAGGGCTTGGCTGCGGACAAACATCCCGCATTGATGCTGTTCAATTAGCTCTCTGGAAAGCTAAAAAATTCGGACACGATTTAAATGGCTCGGTTTGTGCCTCCGATGGCTTTTTCCCTTTTCGGGATTGTATAGAGACCCTTGCTAAACACGGAATTTCTGCTATCATTCAACCTGGCGGTTCTAAAAACGACGAGGACTGCATTGCTGCCTGTAATGAATTGGGCATTGCTATGCTCTTTACCGGTTTCCGTCACTTTAAACACTAATAATATCCGCAATCCAGTTTAGATATATTAAGCGGATTAACAAGGAGTTATATCTCAAATAAGACATTTGAATCAATAAGAATATATACTTATCCCTTGAAATCCTGAATTCCAATTTGAAAAAGATTTATTCCAATATGTTTAAGGTAAATTTGGCAACTATGACATAAGTAGAATTTGTTACCTTATAGATCAATGAGTCCATTAATAATTGATGCAACCGAAAATGAAAAAAAGACCAAAGAGAATATCTGAAAGTGTAATTAGATGTTTATATTGCTTATATAATAATAGATAAGGCGAATACAGCTCAGACAAAATTCAATATAAAGGAGTAAAGGCGATGGCAAAAAAAAATATTTTTTGCTTTTACGGGAATTTATATTATAATGTAATTATATAGTGTTTGCTTACGAGGAGTTTTAAATGAATTCCGGCAAATTAGTAGTAGGAAGTATTTTTCTGTTTACTGGGACCCTCGGTTAAGAGTAAAAAATTGGGAATTGATGTAAACCTTGAAATTGGATCATTATGTATAATTAAGATATACTGCAAAATAGAGGTTATTATTTTTTATCTTAAGTATAAAACATATCCTTGATAAAAGGGTGGAATAGATTATGAAGAAGGTGCTAATAGTATTGCTTGTAAGTGCTACTCTTATGTTTGCGGGGATAAGATTATATTCTCAAAACAATATGCCCTTAATGCAGAATTTAGCTGGTGAATATTTAAATTCATATTTTGGGAAAGTTATTGCTTCTATTGACTTTAATGCTGATGGTTATGATGATGTAGCGGTTTTTACCTTAAATAGCGGAATTAATCATTGGTCAAGTGTCCAAATTTATTTTGGTGGACCCAATATGGATGCAGTTACCGATCTTATAAGAGAAAGCACATTCCAGGATCAGGTTATCAGCACAACTCTTTTAAATATTGGCGATGTAAATGGTGATAATTATGATGATCTTATGATTTCTGAGCTTTACTCACCAGAGATTACTGATTCCTTAGCTTTAAGAATATTCTATGGAGGACCCGAAGCAGATCTGGAACCTGATTTTACATTAAATTCACCTTGGTTCAGTGAACCCGAAATATTACCAATATGGTATTTGGGAGATGTGAATGGAGATGGCTTAGATGATATAGGAATATATCATTTTATAAATACTAATTATCCTGACTTGGCAATATTGTTGGGAGGAACTTTTCAAATAGTTACTATCCAATACCACATTTGTCTGCAAAGATATCATAAACTTGCTGAAGCAGGTGATGTAAACAATGATGGCTTTGATGATTTTATTGTCGGATTTGCCTTAGAAAAACCAGAGGGTATTATAACTTATCGCTATCTCTATTATGGGGGAAATCCCCTTAATTTGAACAATCGGGTTTTATTGCGTTGTTGGGGAGATTCAGAATGGAGCTTTCCCGGTGGTTATGGTGTAGGTGATTTTAATGGAGATAGCTATGATGATTTTGTCTATTGTGAAGGGGATTCCTGGCGAGATAATAACAAACTGCGTTTAGGTGGAATTAATATAATGGAAACAGAAGAATTTACTTTACATATCAATGAACACATTTCCAATCTGATGGATATGAGTCATCAAGGGGTCGCCTACGGAGATTTTAATGGAGACGGTTATAGTGATTTAGCGGGTTCGGATTATACCTTTGGGCTCTGGACGGGACACGCTGGCGTTTGGCTTGGAGGTGAAAATCCCAATGGCCTTTTTGACCTGAGAATTACAGCTCCACCAACTTCCCCTTTTCACCAATTTGGCAGGAATCTTGTTTCGGGTGATTTTAACGGTGATGGATATTGTGATCTGGCTATTTCTGCACACCATAGCAATACCTCAGGTAATGATAATAATTTAGGTTATGTTTACATTTTTGCCGGAAATGCTCAATTATTAGATACTCCTGTAGCTAATGAAGATGTTTTTATGCCTCCTGTAAACAGTATCTTAAAGGTTAAGTATTTCCCTAATCCCAATTCCTCTAATAACCAAGAAATTAGTTATGAGATAGAAGGTCCTCTTCCTGAACATATATCTACCGCTAAGATTTCAATTTATAATATTAAGGGGCAGGTAATAACCAATTATCAGCTGGATACGCAGAATTTAAAAAGTAAAAGGGGTATTCTACCAGCTGTTAAACTAAAACCAGGAGTTTATATTGTTGCAATGCAAATAAACGGGAAGAGGGTCTCTACCGAAAAAATAACCATCAATAAGGGGAGGATCAAATGAGATATACATTTTGTATATGCGTATTATTTTTAGCACTATCATCATTCTATGCAATTAGTTCTGATGATTTTACGATAGGGTGTTATACTTATATGAAAGCCTGGAATTCTCTTGAATCATTTAATAATGAGATCATTACAACATATTTGAAAAATGCAAAATATAATCTTGATGTTTGGGATACAAATAACCCAAATATTAATGATATTGTAAACTTAATTAATCTTCATCAAAATCAGAATATTGATTCTTATTTAACTGATTACTATTGGAATATTGATACCGAAGGTAATATTACATCTGGTTCACATGCCATTTCTACAGGTAATTATTGGAGATTTGAAGCCGAATATAGCAGTGAAGGAGGAATTAATAACAGTAACGATAAATTTTTCTATAAATTTTCAGATCCCAATCGGGTAGGAGAAGCTTTTTCAATGGGTGATAGAGAAATATGGAAATGTATATATAACCATAATATAGAACCACCACCAGAAGGAGCACCTCAAATTCTCCCAAATTTAATACAAATGCCCCCAGGTAATGCTATATGTGGTTTCAAAACCCGATGGAAAGAATACAAAGCTGGTTATAATAATAATATAGTTCTTAATAACGAGAAAAATATTGGACCTGAATTTCGATTTGCCTCTTGGGGAGCAGATTCTTTATCTGTAACATATATGGCTAATAATAAATTATATTTACGATATTTAATTAAAATCGATCCTAATTTTCCAGCTAATGCACCTGCATTTACATTTAAGTGTGCATTTTATAAAAGAGAAAATAATAATAATTATAATTGGTATTTTGTCCCTTTAAAAAATGTTCTTTCTTCAACTATACCCACAGATTCAATAACTTACACTTATTCCGATATGCAATCAGATAATTATACAACCACTGAAGCTGAAAATCCTCAAAGTGGATATCGCAGTATTACTTTTGAAATAGATTTAGTATATTTACTTCATAACGGTTTTATGAATAATCTTGGATATTGGTTTACATCACTATACGGCATTAATCCCTATGTCTACTGGCATAGTGGGCACACAATTTCAATTGATTATTTAGAAATATTTGATAAAGTATATGATAATTTAGATAATAATCCTTCTGTTGTGCAAGGATGGATATCAAGCCGTTTATATAATAATGTAAAAAGGCACTATACACTTGATGAACCTTCTATGCCTCAATTTTATTCTCTCAAGCTTATTAATGAAAATATATTGTCTTCAATAAATGGTGATAAAGCTATATCAAATATAAATTGGAATCATGGATTGATGAAGAAAGGAGATGGTAACAGGTTTTCTATGCCAGGTTTATATCTTGCCGAAACAAACCCTTCTGAATTGTTCATAGATTATTATGTGTTAGAACCTGAGTTTAATTGGAATCTGCCTGCTGAAGGAAATGGAATCTGCAATAAAAATTCTGTTCAATGGAATTTAGATTGGAAAGTTCTTCAACATTATAGAAAATTAAAGATGGCTTGTGAACAAGATAATATTCCTTTGTATGTTGTCCCTTGTACAGCGGGGAGGTGGGATGAAAATCATAATTGTTGGTCATTCTATCAATATCCAACCCCTCAAATGGTTAAGTGTTTACAATTTTTACCATTGTGTTATGGTGTTGATGGAATTATTGATTATCATTTATATAATATTATTCCCAATGTAATTCAACAAATTAAAGAACCTTACAATTATCAGGAAATAGAATCAGAAATTCAAGAATCAAGTTTAAAATGGTATTCTATGCTTGATGTAAGCAATTACAATACCCCAGATTATAGTATAGATTCAACTTCTCTATATTCTGCCATTTGTGAAGCAAATGATAAAATTTGTGTTTATGGCCCTATTACAAAAAATCTTAATTGGCAGGATGCGGTAACTATTGGTATATCCGGTTTATTCCAACCAGGAGAAATATATTCAGAACCATCATCCTTATTGAATGGGACTACATACTTAGATTCAATTAAAGTGGTTATTACCAACTCTAATCCTGATCAGTATGAAGGATATATTCAATGTGGCTTTTTCAGTGATAACAATAATGAACCTTGGTATATGTTAGTTAATAGAAGAACTAATTTCGTTAATAATACTAGCGGAAGTTTAAAATTTTATTCTGTAAGTGATATTAGAAATTGTGTTGGCTACAATATACCTCCTGCTCAGAGGGTCAGATTTAAACCTAATAATTATGCGTTCAATCATTTTGGTTCCCCAGCCCTCTATGATCCATATAGTCATTCTTTATACTTCCAATCTGGTCAGAATATTGATCTACAAATTAATTCAGGTGATGGGATATTACTTGAAATGTGTGCTTCACTTCCACCTTCTGTATCTTCAAATACTACTTTACGAAAAAAAATTTACTTGGGGGGAAATATATCACTAAATAATGGTTGTACTGTAAATGTTGAACCAAATTCAATAGTGTCTATTTTACCTAATACTCACATAACATTGGATAGTAATGCAACCTTTAATATAAGAGGAAGCATTTCTATAGGTGATAGTGTTCATTTTACCCTCTCAGATAATTCTACTTTGTCAATTTCTAATGGAGTATGTAATTTTGGCAAAACAGGCACAACAATTATTATTGATGGGAATGGAAATTTTATTATAAGTGATAACACACAATGTATTTATCCTATTTCATTTACCATGAATATTTCAGAAGGTACAAATGTTATTATTTCAGGCATTCAAACTTATAAAACGGGATCAAAAATATTTGTATCCAATAATTCTTCTTTAACATATCAAAATTCTATAATAAATTTTGGAAATCTTGTAAGAATGTATATTAATAACAGCTCATTTTCTATATCTTCATGTACAATTCTTCCTTCTTCAATATCAGCATATTATGATTCTATATTAGTAAGCAATTCTAGTTATATTAACATATTATATTCAACTATTAGCAAAGTTCCTATTTTTGTGCACAATTCAAACTTATATTTCATTAATAGTAATATAGAAGTTAATTCAAATAAAACTGGTATTACTATTAATAATAGAGACAACTATATTATTTTTGATACAACTATAGGACCTCGAAACTCCATAACATGTTTATCTGGTGAAATGGCAAAAGGAATTGAAATAATAAGATCACATTCTCCAGTAGTTATAAAGAATACTATTTTTTCAGAATTACAATATGGAATTCTAAAAACTACTTCTTTTGATTCACCTGATAGTATTTTCAACTGCTCATTCAATAATTGTATTTATGGTATTAAAGAAACGACAATAGGATCAATAGGGAGAATACAAAACTGTTCATTTAATAATATAGGTGATGTAGGTATATTTTTAATTGGTTCTACTCCTACAATTTGTTCTTGCGATTTCAATGCTTGTGATACAGGTATTAAATTCGATGGTTCATTTTATTCCCCCAAATTATCAGGTATATTTAATTCATCATTTTCTTTCTGCAATACAGCAATAGAAAGCAGAGGTGCTGTAGCAAGAGTACAGAACTGTGATTTTTATTTAAATGAAACTGGATTATTATGTCATAAAGATTCCAACTTGAACCTTACTTATAATGCAAAAAACTGCTTACGTAATGAAATTAATAATATTAAATTTTATTATGATGATATGTATCATTCATATATTCAAGTATTTAGTGGGCATAATGATTTTTATCATTTTGGATCAACTTCATTTGATTTTAACTTTGATGACAATTATTCCTCATCATACGTTTATGAAATTGATGCATCTAAGAATTGGTTTGAAGATGATTCACTAAGAGTAAATGATCCTGAATATGAACATTATGTAATAGTTAATGGTTATGATGATAATCCTAATACTGGAGGAACAGATCCTGATGGCAATAATCGGTACTTCTTGGCATTATATCAAGAAGCTTGCGAAAATTATGATCAAGCAGTTTTTTTATATGAAACAATACTAAATGATCAATTGGAAGTAGAAAAGAACTATTTAAATGGTTGTATTGATGGAATATATAGAATAAAATTAATGCAGGAGAACCAACTTGAAACATTAGAACAATATGTTACTCAGAAAATAGATCAATATGCTAATGTAGATTTCTCTTTTGCAAAATTATTAACTGATTATCTTATTAAGATTAATATAACAAAGAAAGATTTTCAAAATGCGATAGATTTAATTCAGATTCGTATAGATAATCCTGTTAGTATAATAGATTCCTTAAGGGCTGTTCTCGATTTAGAAATTGTTCTGCAGCTTGCGGTAATAGAAGATGATAAAAAACCAGTATCTACAAAATATAGCCAATATTTATATCCTAATATTGATATTTTTTATAATAAACATCAGGATCATTGGGCTTTGTTATATAAGTTGATGAATAAAGAGGAATTACAGGAAATACAAATTCCATTGGTCCCAATTATCAAGAATAATTATCCCAATCCTTTTAATCCTTCTACAACTATAGTATTTAGTATTCCTAATTCAAGCAAGACAAAATTGGATGTTTATAATGTTCGTGGTCAGAAAGTGAAACAACTTATTAACAATGATCTTGAACAAGGTTATCACAAAATTGTTTGGAATGGTAGAGATAAAAATAATCATAGCGTTGGTTCCGGTATTTATTTAGTTCGGCTTGAAACAAGTAGGAAAGTATGTGTACGGAAAATTATGCTGATAAAATAAATATTATCTAAGAGGAAATAGAAAATATTGATATTGGGGGTCCGTCTTTAATCCGGGCAGGAGCAAAAAACTTTAAAAGCGTTACTGTTTTGGTTGATCCTGAGGATTATCCACCCACTCTAAAACTTTTAAAACAGAATAGTGTTTTACCTGAGAGCTACAGTGCTTATCTGGCAAAAAAGGCATTTACTAAAATCAGTCAGTATGATTTGGATATTGCCGCTTATTTTACAAAAAAAGATAAGGACTTGCCTTTTATTTCAGAGCTTCCTGCTCAGCTTTTTGTATCTGAAAACCTGAACAGTAAATTGCGCTATGGCGAAAACCCTCATCAAAATGCTGGTTTTTATGCAAATGGTAACCCCGGTTGGGAACTTCTTCACGGTAAGGAACTCTCTTTCAATAATATAATGGACATTGACTCTGCCCTAAGAGCTATTCGTCTTTTTAGTGAACCAACTGCCATTATTGTCAAACATTGCAATCCTTGCGGTATTGGCAGTGGAGAAACATTGGCAGAGGCATATAGAAAAGCTTTTGAAACAGATACGGAGGCACCTTTTGGCGGAATTGTAATAGTAAATCGGTCTCTGAATCTGGAAACGGCAACCCTGATTAACAATATCTTCACTGAAATTATTATTGCTCCTGATTACGAACCCGGTGTTCCGGAATTCTTGAAGAAAAAGAAAAACCGACGCTTAATCCGCTACCACCTTTCCCTGCTGCAAAAACCGGTTAACCCTATAGAAATTAAAACATTAACCTTCGGCTATTTAGCTCAGAACTGGGACTTAATAAATGAACCAACAGAGGACTGGAAAATGGTTACCGCCAAACAACCTACTTCGGATGAGTTAGAAGCTCTTATCTATGCCTGGAAAGCTGTTTCCGTCCTAAAATCAAACGCCATTGCTATCGCTAAAGAAGACAGGGTCTTAGGGCTTGGCTGCGGACAAACATCCCGCATTGATGCTGTTCAATTAGCTCTCTGGAAAGCTAAAAAATTCGGACACGATTTAAATGGCTCGGTTTGTGCCTCCGATGGCTTTTTCCCTTTTCGGGATTGTATAGAGACCCTTGCTAAACACGGAATTTCTGCTATCATTCAACCTGGCGGTTCTAAAAACGACGAGGACTGCATTGCTGCCTGTAATGAATTGGGCATTGCTATGCTCTTTACCGGTTTCCGTCACTTTAAACACTAATAATATCCGCAATCCAGTTTAGATATATTAAGCGGATTAACAAGGATTTATATACATATCATATTGAATAGACAAAAAAAGGAAAATACAGTTGAGAGGGTTGAGAGGGTTGAGAAGGTTGAGAGGGTTGAGAAGGTTGAGAGGGTTGAGAAG
>DAONFA010000044.1 GCA_035403355.1 Candidatus Cloacimonas sp.
TTTTGTCCGAAACTGTCAAAGCTGAAGCTCGGTTTAGAGTTAAAACAAAAATTCGGTTTGGATACCAGTTACAGTAAGGTTGTAATTGAACTAAAAGTGTGGGATGTCGTTTCATTGAAGGCAGGTGAAATTGTAAGTTAAAACCTCTCTAAAATATCAGGATTCGTTAACGATATATCGCTGTTCTCGGCACTGTTGAAATAATTCAACAATAAAAAGTAAAATTTTGGCTTGTTTCTTATTGACAAAATAAGCCAAATATTAGAAATGAGAAACAGGTCCTTGGTAAATGTCTTCTGCCATAAAGAGGAAAAAGGAGAAACAATGCAAATAGAATTCTTTATTTTACGGCTAACGCCAAGGAAAATAGCAATATAATGCTCCACAGAAGGATAATAATTCTACTGCCTTTAGTTCTGTTAACCTTTCTATTTATCGGAAGCTGTAAACAGGAAAATAAAGCTAATATCTCTATCCCTTTGGAGGATAATGCTATACAGGAAAAGAAGCCCCGTTTATTTACAATTCTATATCGTCCGGTTTGGTCTTCTCAAGCACAATTTGCCGGTGTTTATATGGCACAAAAAAAAGGATTTTACAATCAGAAAGGGTTAGATGTAATTGTTCAACCCGGCGGAATAAACTTTCCTCCCTACGAAAATTTACAGCAGGGCAATAGTGATATTTGCCAAATGTCTTTATTAACAGCCGTGAAGCGCGATGCTGAAAAAGGCAATTTAGTTAATTTGGCACAAATTACGCAGAGCACATCTTTAATGCTGGTAGGCAAAAAATCGCGCGGGATAAACTCCATTGCTGATTTTGATGGAAAAAAGATAGGGTTGTGGAAAACGGATGACCGCCTTCTTTCTTTAATTTTTCTTAAGCAAAATAAACTGAATATGGAAATAGTGGATTTGGATATCACTATCAATCTTTTTTTGAAAGACGGGATAGATGTTATGAATGTAATGCGTTACAATGAATACCACCAAATTCTGCAAGCAGGGATAGACCCGGAGGAATTATTCACTATTTCCTTTGCCGATAAGGGATTAAATATTGCCGATAATGGGCTTTACACTACTCGTGAATTTTATAACAGACATCCGCAGCAGTGTCGTGATTTTGCTGATGCTACAATGCAGGGCTGGATTTATGCCATCAATAATCAGGAAGAAACTGTTTCCACCGTTTTGGAAGAGATGCGTAAAAATCACTTACCGGCGAATAGACCTCATCAATTATGGATGCTGAAGGAACTAAGTAACGATATTCTAACTCCCAATAATGGTATTGGAATTCTGCAGGAAAGTGATTTTGAGAAAGCTAAAAATTTACTTGCTGCTGAAAATATGCCCTCCACCCGTCAATCCTATAAAAGCTTTTTCCCCCGATGAATAAGAAACCTGAACCCCGCTCCCTGGCATATCAGATAATAATGTTTATCTTTATCTCCCTGGTGCTTATATTTAGTATATTTATTGGTGTTACCAGATTTCTCTTTTCACATATTATGATGGAAAATGCCAAAGATACGGTTAGTCATTTGGCAAATGAGGCAATTTACCAAATTGAAGACCGGTTGACAAATGTAGTGGATATCTCCCGCACAGTGTCTATTCTTTATCGTTCAGAGCACTTTAACAGTAAGAAAGTAAATTCCCTGCTGCACGATTTGGTGTATGAATTTGAAACTCTGGAGGCAGTAACTATTGCTTATGCTCCAAATTACTTTGGCTATTCCAGATCTATTTATCACTCTCAGAATAAAGCTATTACGAAAGAACTGAAGCTTAGCGATTATCAATATCTGGATTGGTTTCAAATCCCTTTTGAGCTGAAAAGCAAATACTGGACGGAACCCTGGTTTGATGCCTCTAACACGAAAGAGACAGTTATTTCCTATTGCCTGCCTCTTTTTTCCGAAGGAAAATGTGTTGGAATTATGCGTTTAGATACAAAGCTATCTGCTTTGCAGAGAATTGTATCTCCCTTAAAGCTGAAACATAGCGGTTATGCTTTTCTGGTTTCCAGTAACGGGACAATTATCACTCATCCTGCTGATTCTCTTGCTTTTAACGAAACTATCTTCAGTATCGCAGAAGGGGCAAAGGATAAAACTTTGCGCCAAATAGGAAAAAAAATGATTAACGGAGATAGTGATTTTGTGCATTTGCAGGGTGATACCGTCTTTGGCGATTCCTGGCTTTATTATTCGCCTCTCCTTAGTAATAATTGGTCGTTAGGAATCGTTATCGCTCATAAAGATGTGGTAAGAGACCTTAATTTGATGCTGATTATTCAAACCCTGCTCTCGGTAGTCATCTTCATAACTATTTCTCTAATTGTATATTACAGAACATTAAGCGTGTCCAGTCCAATCCGTCTTTTTACAGAAATAGCCAATAAAATAGGTAAAGGCGATTTTGATGCCCAACTCCCTGCAACTGCAAATAGCTATGAAATAGAACGCTTAATTCTGGCGTTTGCCACGATGCAAAAATCGCTGAAAGAATATATTGAAAACCTTAAAATTACTACCACCGAAAAAAACCGGATTGAAACAGAAGTGCAACTTGCTTCAGAAATTCAGCGCAAACTAATTCCCCAAAACACGGAACATCCTTATGGTATCAAAGAAATTCGCTGCTATGGGATTTTGGAACCTGCAGGCGATATTGGGGGAGATTTATACGATTTCTTCCCTGTAGATAAAAACCACTTTCTCTTTATTATAGCTGATGTGGCAGGTAAAGGTATTGTTGCTTCTATGACGATGACAATGGTATCTACCTATTTAAGAACTGTTTCCACCTACCAAAATAGCCCCGGAGAAATTATGCAAAACCTGAATAATTTCCTCTGCAAGCAATCTACCGCCTCCAATTTTGTTACTGCTCTTTTGGGAATAATAAATCTGCAAACAGGAGAATTAAGATTTACCAATGCGGGTCATCTACCCATAATAATCAGAAAAAGCAAAAATGGCTGTAAGATAATACCCGAAACACATTCCAACCCTTTAGGAGTGTTTGCCGATATAACAATTAGCGCTTCCAATATTCAACTGGAAGCAGGTGATGAAATAATACTGATTACTGATGGCATAACCGAAACGATGAATCCTGAGGAGGACTTTCTACGCTTGAAAGGTCTTACCGATATTATCAACCGGCTTACTACTGATAATCCTGAACAAACTGCTCTCCAAATTTTGCAGGAAGTGCATCGCTTTGCCCAAAATGCTCTGCAAAAAGATGATATCACTATTCTGGTGATGGATTACAAAAAGAATGAAGAATGGGATATGGTTTAGAAGGTAGAACGGCCTTACCTTTTCACTCTTCACTGTTTTTCAAAATTGTATCTACTGCTAAGGCTACCGGTATTTTCCCTGCTGCTACTTCTTCTTTCAAGCGTGGTAATAATTCTTGCACTTTCGCCTGTTGGTAAAAGCGATGTAAAACTGCTTCCGCAATCAGATTTTCAAACCACAGGGTATTTTGTTGTGCTCTGTGTTTAGTGAAAAAACCGCTCTTTCGGGTAATATCCTGAAATTCAGTTATCAAGTTCCAGATTTCGGTTAAGCCAATTTTATTTAAGGCAGAACAAGTTACAACTTGCGTTTGCCAACCTTCAGTGGAATTTCGGATATAATGTAACACATTTTGCAGTTCTCTTCTGGCAATTTCCGTGCGGGTAATATTGTCGCCATCGGCTTTATTGATTACAATTATGTCCGCCAGTTCAATAATTCCTCTTTTAATACCCTGCAGTTCATCTCCCGCCCCGGCAATCTGCATCAGTAAAAAGAAATCCACCATTGAGCGGACAGTGGTTTCCGATTGACCTACTCCTACTGTTTCAATTAAAATCACATCGTAACCTGCTGCTTCACAAAGGATAATCGTTTCTCTGGTTTTCCTGGCTACTCCGCCTAAAATTCCAGCACTGGGAGAAGGACGAATAAAACTCTCAGGATTGCGAGAAAGCAATTCCATCCTTGTTTTATCGCCTAAAATACTGCCTTTGCTGATCGTGGAACTGGGGTCTATAGCTAAAACCGCTACTTTATGACCTCTTTCTATTAAATACAAGCCAAAATTCTCAATAAAAGTGCTTTTCCCTGCACCAGGAACTCCCGTGATGCCAATCCGAATGGAATTTCCGGAATAAGGCAGAAGGTCTTTAATCAGTTCCTGCGCAGGTAAAAAGTGCTTTTCGGCATTACTTTCAATTAAAGTAATCGCCTTGGCAAGCAAAGTCCGATTCCCTTCCCGAACTCCTTTCGCCAGTGTTTTCGGACTATAATTCTTTTCTTTAAGTGCAGGAACTGTTTTAGTTTTCAGGCTTTTTGTTCCGGTTACTATCTTACCGGCAAATTCTTTTCCGCTATTTTCAGGAGTCCATTCCGGTTTGCGTTTTTTACTCATTCCCGCGTGCCAAGAGCTTTTCCATTATTTGTTTGGCAGATTCAGGCAGTTTAGTTCCCGGTCCGAAAATAAAAGCTGCTCCATTGTGATAGAGAAATTCATAATCCTGCGGAGGAATTACTCCCCCCACCGTAACCATAATATCTTCTCTGCCATATTGTTTCAGCTCTTCCATCAGCTTAGGTAATAGTGTTTTATGCCCTCCCGCCAAAGAACTGATGCCAATTATATGGACATCATTTTCCACTGCCTGACGCGCCGTTTCTTCCGGAGTTTGAAACAGAGGACCTACATCCACATCAAAACCCATATCAGCAAAAGCAGTAGCCACAACTTTCGCTCCGCGGTCATGACCATCCTGACCCATTTTGGCAACTAAAATACGAGGTCTGCGACCTTCCTGTTGCTCAAATTTATCGGTTAAAGCCCGAACTTGTTCAATTTCATCCATTTTTTTATACTCACTACTGTAAACATTATTGATTAAACGAATGGCTTCCTGGTGACGACCCCAAACCCTTTCCATAGCGTAAGATATTTCACCTAAGGTAGCTCTTTTCCTGGCAGCGTCAATTGCCAGTTCCAAAAGGTTTCCCTCTTCTGTTTCAGCGCTTTTGGTAATTGCCTGCAGTGCTTTTTCCACTTCTTCATTATTGCGTTCCCGACGCAATTTTTCCAAACGGGCAATTTGAGTATCCCGCACTGCGGAGTTATCCACTTCCAATATTTCTATAGGGACTTCCGTTTCCGGAGGATATTTATTAACACCTACAATAATATCCGCTCCGGAATCAATCTTTGCCTGTCTTCTGGCAGATGCTTCTTCAATGCGCATTTTGGGAAGCCCAGTTTCAATCGCCTTTGCCATACCACCTAAATTTTCTACTTCCAAAATATGTTTCCAGGCACTTTTCATTAATGCATCAGTTAAAAATTCTACATAATAGGAACCAGCCCAGGGGTCTATAACTCTGCAAATGCCTGTTTCATTTTGTAAATAGAGCTGCGTGTTTCTGGCAATTCTGGCAGAGAAATCAGTTGGTAAAGCAATTGCTTCATCCAGAGAATTAGTATGCAGGGATTGAGTATGACCCATAGTAGCAGCTAACGCTTCAACGCAGGTTCTGGTGATATTATTGTATGGGTCTTGTTCTGTTAAACTCCAGCCCGAGGTCTGGCTATGGGTTCTTAAAGCCATTGACTTCGGATTTTGAGGATTAAACTGTTTAATTATCTTTGCCCACAGAACTCTGGCACCACGCAATTTTGCTACTTCCATAAAGTAGTTCATACCTTCTCCCCAAAAGAAAGAAAGCCGCGGAGCAATAACATCAATATCCAAACCCGCCTTAAGAGCTGTGCGCACATATTCCAAACCGTCTGCCAAAGTATATGCCATTTCCAAATCGGCAGTTGCTCCCGCTTCCTGAATATGGTAACCGGAAATGCTGATGCTGTTAAACTTAGGCATATTTTTTGCCGTGTAGCTTAAAATATCTGCTATTATGCGCATTGAGGGCTCAGGGGGATAAATATAAGTATTTCGTACCATATATTCTTTCAAAATATCATTCTGAATAGTTCCATTCAGCGCTTCCGGAGGCACACCCTGTTCTTCTGCTGCTACAATATAAAATGCCATAATCGGAATAACAGCTCCGTTCATTGTCATTGAAACACTCATTCGGTCAAGCGGAATCTGGTCAAAAAGGATTTTCATATCCAGAATAGAATCCACTGCCACACCGGCTTTTCCTACATCCCCAATCACGCGAGGGTGGTCTGAATCGTAACCCCTGTGCGTTGGCAAATCAAAAGCGATGGAAAGACCTTTTTGCCCCATAGCCAGGTTTCTGCGATAGAAGGCATTGCTTTCTTCTGCAGTGGAGAAACCGGCATATTGACGAATTGTCCAAGGTCTTTGAATATACATTGTAGGATAGGGTCCTCTTAAAAAAGGCGGCAGACCGGAGAGGTAATCCAAATGTTCTGTATGTGCTATATCCTCTTTGGTATATAAAGGTTTCACCTCTATCTGCTCATTGGTTTTCCAGCTGAAATTCAGCTTAGGTGCCGGCTGTTCTTTTGTGCTAAAATCTGGATTTATGTTCAAAAAATCAGGCTTCTTCATTATATCACCCCCATCTGTTTTGCCAAATCCCGTAAAGTAGCTGTCACATCTGCCTTAAGGTGAATAAAATAATTTATTCCTGCCTGCTTGTAGTCCGCAATTTTATCAGCAGGATAACCAGCTAAAATCAATATTTTGTCTTTCATCCGGCTACATATTTCCGGAACTAAGCTAACATAATTTTCATCCGTGGAACAAATACAAAAGGCAGCAGCACCCGATTTCTCTGCCGCTGTTACTGCTTCCTCAACAGTATTAAAACCATCGGGATAAATAACTTCCAAGCCACCTACAGGAAAGAAATTGAGGGCAAAATCAGCTCTGGCTTTATATTCTGCCAAAGTTCCCATATTCAGTAAAAAGACCTTTTTATTGGTTTGGCTTGCTTCCATCTGCATTCTTAAATTCTCCATTTCTTCTACAGCTCTATGCTTCGGTAATGCTCCATCTTTCAGAACAAAAGCTTTATCTTCTTTTGCAGCAGGTTTATCAGCTTTTTGCGGAGTCGGCATTTTCTCTTCCGGGTTGGCATACATATTGATACCCACGAAGATGTTTTTTCTTTTATTCACAGCTTCAATTCTTTCCCTAACTATTAGTTCAATGCTGTTATGAATTTCTCCCTTTATCAAACATTGCAGCATTCCCCCCTTGCCTTCAATTTCCTGCATCAATTTCCACGCCTTGTTTGCCAGTTCCTTAGTAAGCCATTCAATATAGTAACAGCCCCCTGCTGGGTCAAGCACTTTATCCAAATGTGCCTCTTCTTTTAAGATTATCTGCTGATTTCTTGCCAAGCGCATAGAAAATTCATCCGGCTGAGCAATTAACTCATCAAAACAGCCAATTTCCAAACTATCTACCCCTCCAATCACAGCGGCAAAACCTTCAGTAGCAGTTCTCAACACATTTACATAAATGTCGTAGAGGGTCTTATTGAATTTAGCTGTCTTACCGTGAATCCAAACCTTTTGAGTTTCCTCTCCCCCACCGAAAGCATTAATCATTTCCGCCCAAAGTAAACGCAGAGCACGCACTTTGGCTATTTCCATAAAGAAATTGGAACCCAGAGTTAGTTTTACTTGAAATAAAGGTGCTACCTGCTCAATTGTCCAACCGGAATTCAGTAATTGTCTTAAATAATAAATTGCCGTAGCCAATGCCAAAGCCAGTTCCTGAACGCTGGAAGCGCCTGCAGATTCGTAACAAGAGGTATCTATGCTGAGAATTCTGTTCTGGGGCATTTTTTCTACATTCCATTTTATTATTTCTGCCAATTTCTCTTCCGCATCTGCCAAAGTGCAAGACAGATAACCTTTTTCGGCAAGTTCCCCGATAAAATCAAGTCCTATGCCTGCTTCCAGGGACTTTATAGCTATATTATGTTTAGCTGCATATTGCTCCCAGGTCTGCAGTATTTCTATATCCTCAATACCTAATTGCATAAACAGGGGGGCAGAATTAAGGTATATCCCGTCCAAAAGTGTTTCCCAGTCAGTTAAGCTCTGTATTTTTATCCCTTCTGCGGAACTAAAATTACTCAAGGTAATATTTACTGCCGTCAAACCCTGATTTAATTCCTTCAGCAATATCTTGTTCAATTCCTTCAGGTCTGTCTCCGGATGGTTTTGAGCAATTAACCAACCCTCGGTTAAAAACCGGAGGGGATTATTGCCCCGCACGAAAGGACTGCTTCCCGGTTGGCTTCCTGTAAAAGGAATACCCGCTATATCTTCTTGACGATAGATTGGCTGCAGAGTTATTCCTTCCGTGGTTTTGGTTTTAAGAACTTTGTCCAAATCTGCACCTTTCAATCCTGCTTGCACTGCTTGCAACCATTCCTCAAAGCTGGGAGGAGGGAATTCCTGCAGCAGGTTTAACTTAATTTCACTGTCCACTATTTTCTCCTTTTCTATCCGAAAAACGACATATTTGTCGTTCCCATTCCGGAAAAACGACATCCTTGTCGTTTATTATGGTTGACCAGGAGGTCAACCTTCCGAGAATACGACATTCTTGTCGTTTATGAATTTATCTTATTTTTTAGCCACCGAAAGCACCGAATTCACCGAAATATTCTATAACTCTCTTTTTATCTTTATTCATCATTCTTTTAGCCCACTATTTTCAGGACGCATCACCCCCTGCCCTCTGCCCTCAGCTCTCAGCTCTCTGCCCTCACAATCATCTGCACCGGTTTCATCCCATAAGGAGAACCCTGTTGAATAGCATCCAGAATCGCTCCCCCTCCGGTGAAGAAATAATAGCTTGGGTCGTTTTGTGCCTTGGCAAATATCCCTGGCAGGTATTCCTTAAAATCCTGAATGGTATCTCCTCCGCCAAAGAGTTTAACTGCCTGGGAGCATTTATCAATTAATGAATACATAGCCATTGAGCCCTCAGGATAGAGAGCTGTGTAACCCATTACGGCATTTACAAAGATAGTTCCTGCTTCCAGAAACACTTTTTGGATTTCGTTTCGGGCAAAGTTCTCAGCGCTCACATCCAAAACATAATTTAGTTTCGTTCCCGGCTGAAGAGTCTTAACATCCAGTTCTCTTGTCCCCTGTCTTTTTTCTATACCCGTGTTCTCCACAATTATCGGCAATTCCACTATTTTATCCAGGTAATCCTTACTGTCATTGATAAACTTATTGGCTGCATCAATATCTTCGGGTGTTACCCCCTCAATTTGAAGCTGATATTTACTGCAGAGATAAGCATTATATATCACTCCCCCCAAAATCAATTTATCAGCTATTTTCAGCAGAGAAGAAAGAGGCCCGATTTTTGTATCAAACTTAGCTCCCGCCACAATAGCCAAAAAAGGACGCTGAGGTTCAAAGACCTTGTTCAAATTCGCTATTTCTTTCTGCATTAGCAATCCCGCGTAAGAAGGAAGAAATTTGGCAATATTATAAGTGCTGCTATGGGCTTGCCACGAACCAAAGGCATCGTTAATATACACATCAGCAAAGGCAGCTAAACCCTGAGCAAAAATATCGGCACTTTCATCTTTTGCCTCTTCTCCCTTAAACCAACGGGTATTAGGCAAATAAACGAAATCCGCTTCCCCTTTTTTTAATGCCTGCACAGCTTTGCCAATAGGGCTTAAATCCGTTATTCCGCTACTTCCTTCTGCTCTGCAATTAGGAATTATACCTTTTAACTGAAATTTATTCTTAAGATATTGAACTACGGGCAGAACAGAATCTCCTTCCGAGATGTTAATAATACCCGTCTTTTTATCAAAGGGTCTGCCTATATGCGTCATCAAAACAGGTAAACCGCCTTTTCTGTAAATATGCATTAAAGTTGGAATTGTGGCATCAATCCGCATCGTGTCTTTGATGATGCCATTTTTAACTACATTGTGGTCCATCCGCACTAGGCAGACATTGTCTTTTAAGTCCGCATCCAGCATATCGGCAATCTTGTTCATTTTCTCTATCTCCTTTTTATATGGATAGTTATATGCACATAGAGATTACTGTTAAAGGTCTTTTCTATTACGGGGATTTATCTCTTAAAATGGGGTTATTCGTCAAGCTATTTCTCGCACATATCAGGGTAGGATTTTAGGAACGAGGATTTAAGGATTTAAGGATTAAGAGGATTTAATAGGTATTGGATGAACAGGATTATAGGGATTAATTTAGCAGAGGGCAGAGGGCAGAGAGAAAAATAATAGGTCTGGGATGAACAGGATTATAGGGATTTAAGGGATTTTAATAAATATGGGATGACTTGTGTAGTCGGAGGACACCGTTCTTTGTACCGGCGGACGCCGTTCCGCCGTTTTTTTTATTCGGCGCTACAGCGAGCGCCGGTACAAAAACCACAAGACCTCTCGCCCTCAAGACCTCTCGCCATTTATCTCTTCATTTTACCAGCGCAGCTTTCTTCACAAAGGTCTCTTTCCCTACCTGCATCTTTATAAAATATATTCCCGTTCCACAGGAATATCCGGAATTATCTGTTCCATCCCACAGTAATTTGTATCTTCCCTTCTCTTTTTGTCCCATAGCAAAACTGCGCACTAACTGACCGCGGTTATTGTATATTTCTATATTCAAGTTTGCCGGTTGCTCAAGTTCATACATTATCGTAGCGGAAGGATTGAAGGGATTGGGATAGATTGAACGGATACCCGTAACTAATGGAATATCCGGAGTTCCATTATTCCCATTACCACCAAAAGTAACACTCCTGGAACCGTAATAATTAACTACTCCATCTATATCCTGAATCTCCAGCCAGTAATAATAAGTTCCCGGTTCATAGACCTCTTTATCGCTATACACATAAACCTGCTGATGAGAAGTATTGCTGCCCGGAATTAAAGGACTAATCCTTTCTGCTATTGCCAGGTCATTCACCATTGCCCTATTCACATAAAAACCATTTACTCCCGTTTCGGATTGAGTTACCCACATTAAAGTTATCCCACCTTGGGAATTAATGTTTGCGGTGAAAGCAGATAACTCCACCGGTAGAGTAGCATCATTTTCAGTTAAAACTATTGGAATTCCATCACCCCCATTTGGATCTACCGTATCAGCTCCGCTGGGCCAAACACCATCACTATCTGTAGCTTGAGCATATAAACTACCATCTGAAAGATTTCTACTTTCAACGCGTTTAATTCCAGAAAATCCTTTTGTTCCAACTGAATTGGGAATTATTACACCCCATGCACCAGAAACATTGTCTACATTGGTTTTATAAGACCCAAGAATTTGAGTAATATCAGATAAATCTAATCCATCATTTTCTATAATACTTCCAGCTATAGGCCTTCCAGTTCCTTCTACATTATCATAAACAAACAAAAAGTTCTTTGCAGGTGACTGAGAAACGCCATATAAGAATGTTCCCTGGTTAACATCTGTAGATGTGCCAAAATTTATTACCTTAAAGGAATTAGCAGTCGTTAACCGTGTTACAACGCTGG
The DNA here is from genome assembly GCA_035403355.1 of Candidatus Cloacimonas sp. NCBI lineage: Bacteria > Pseudomonadati > Candidatus Cloacimonadota > Cloacimonadia (SeqCode) > Cloacimonadales (SeqCode) > Cloacimonadaceae (SeqCode) > Cloacimonas (SeqCode) > Cloacimonas sp. (SeqCode). The sequence continues at coordinate 11,522 of DAONFA010000044.1, forward strand.
TTCCACCTGCACCATTATTTAGCATTATCCTATAGTATAGATTGTTTCCAGGAGTAAATTTCGCATTCCCGGATGGCTCACCCATGAACCAACCGGTATATGAACCATTAGTATCAGTTGTAAATTCCGAATATGTTCCCGCAGTGCTCATTCCTAATGTAGAATTACGAGTGATAGTATTATCTGAATTAACAAACCAGCCAATACCTGCACCATTGGTTAAGGCATCATCAGTAGAAAGAACAAACTGTCCAAAATATCTATAGGTAGCATTAGCTACCACAGGCTGTTGACAAAGCCCCTATTTTGAAGAACCTAAAATATCTGATCTGAGAAT
>DAONFA010000045.1 GCA_035403355.1 Candidatus Cloacimonas sp.
CTTGAGTCCAGCCAGAAATAGCTGTGTTATGAGTATTTCCATTTTCAAAGCCCTCTGTATAAGGAAAAGAACTTATTACCGGGTCTGGTTTTGTAGTAAAATACCAAACAGGACAATTTGAAGCATTCCCTCCTTTATTATAAGGAATAACCTGCCACCAGTATTGAGTGTTATATGCTAAATCAGGGTCATAAGTTATTGCTGTTCCCAAAGTTATTTGATTTAAAATTGTGGTATAAGGAGTCACTGTTCCTAAAGAGAGTTTATAACCGGAAGGATTTCCTCCCCCATTTGCCCAATTGAGGGTCTGAGTAAGTTCCACATTGTTTGCTCCATTAGCAGGACTGCTAATTGTTGCCGGATTGGGTGGAGGAGGTGTATAGGTAATAGTAATATTGGGTCTTTGTTTATTACGAGACCCATCGCCACTAGGAGGATTATTATCAGCTTGCCAGTATTCATGCGTGTTATTACTCCCCGCTGTATAGCGTATTCCTGCACCAGCAGGAGTTCCATTTCCAGTGCCACCATAATTTCGCTCTACCATAACTATTAATCCATTTCCATTAGGAACATCAAAAGAAGTGGTAAAATTAAACAGGTTCCAACCCTCTGCTAAAGTAGAACTATGAGTTGCATCATAAACAAGAGTTGCACCGTTAATCATATTTGCCCAGGTAGTTTTTGATAAAGTTGTTGCTGTAGTCCTCTTCAGATATATCTTAGTCGGGACATTAACTGTTACAGCTGTTGTGGAATACCAGGAAAGAGCAGTTATTCTGATATTCTGAGAAACTAATTCAGAATCCTTATATAGAGCAGCGCTTCTTTCATAGCCATAACAGGAACCGAGAGGATACCTTTGAGTGCTCTTTTCTGTTCCAATTGTCATATCGTCGGCAAAGACGAAAGATGTAATAAGAATTAGGGTTAAAAGAAGTAATATTTTCTTCATCCTTGTTTACTCCTTAGTGTGTATTATTTTATTATTCATTTTTACGATTTTATGCGGTATTTAGTTTAACATTCCTTTACTTTGGACGCAAAGTGTAAATTATCGCATCCAAATAAACCTACGCGGGAATGATAAGCGTTTATATTACCTTTCTTATCAGCAGAATATTTTGTTGCTGCATTAAAAACATAACTAACAACCATAGTATCTCCATAAAAGAAATATATCCGGTATCTTAACTCCTGTATTTGTTATACGATTTATGATAAATCATATTAACATCATATAAAGAATTAAAATATTAAATCAAACAACTACGAAACAAATTATCGTATTCATTGATTTATAAGTCCTATTTCTAAATGCCTGAATATATGTCAAGCCCTATATAGGTATTTTTTCATGCTATTTTTGCTATGAAAATTACCAAAATTTCTAATATATTAAGATACAAGAGGTTACGCTTCCGAAAATTGTGGATATTTTTCCACATACCCCCAAAAATATTTTTATTTCACTGAGAAAATGGAGAAAAGAAGCGTAAATTGAGAATGGATTTAGCGAGATAGTGAGATGGCGAGATGGCGAAAGAGAGAGATGGCGAGATGGGAATAGAGGGTAAGAACGAAATTTATTTTTTTACAAAGAGAGAAAGAGGATTTTAAACAAAGAGAAAAAGAGGAAAAGAGAAAAGAGTTCAAATGGAGAATTGAGAATGGAGAATGAACGGTGAAGGGTGAACAGTTAACAGTGAATAGTGAAAAAAAAAGAAGACAGGATTAAAAGGAAAACTTGGATGTTCATATCAGTTATTGAAGCACATTCAAGTTTATAAATCCCTAAAATCCTTTAATCCTGTTTTTTTGTACCGGCGCTCGCTGTAGCGCCGAATAAATAAGGCGGAACAGCGTCCGCCGGTACCAAAAACGGCGGAACGGCGTCCGCCGGTTACATAAGTCATCCCAGAGCTATTAAATCCTCCAAATCCTGAAATCCTTAAATCCTCGTTTCAAAAATCCTATCTGTGTAATCTGTGTAATCTGTGAGAGTATATTTTTTCCACCATCTTCATTTTTCATTGACGAAAAGGGGCTTATTTTTTGGCTTGCCATAGAAAGAAAATTAATAACACAGGAGAAACAAAATGAGACAGGTAATAGTTATAAGTGCCAAGCGCAGTCCCATCGGTAATTTTGGAGGCGTTTTCAAAGATATTTCGGCGGTTCAATTAGGAGTAACCGTTTTACAGGCAATGCTGAAGGAGACGGGTTTAAAGCCGGAACTGATTGATGAGGTTATCATTGGTAATGTTTGCGGAGCAGGTTTAGGGCAGAATGTAGCAAGGCAGATAGCTATTCACAGTGGCATTCCGGATACCGTTCCTGCCTACACAGTGAATAAGGTTTGCGGTTCAGGAATGAAAGCGGTTTCTTTAGCTGCCTTGATGATTGGTTCAGGAGAAGCGGATATTATTGTAGCCGGTGGAACGGAAAATATGAGTCAGATACCTTATGCTTTGAAAGATGCGCGTTGGGGAGCCAGAATGGGTAATAAGGAAATGGTGGATTTAATGATTCGGGATGGGCTCAGCGATATTTTCAATGATTATCATATGGGTATTACGGCAGAGAATTTAGCCGAAAAATATAATATCAGTAGAGAAGAACAGGATGCTTTTGCAGCCCAAAGTCAGAATAGAACTGAAGAGGCACAAATTACAGGTAAATTTAAAGACGAAATTGTTCCTTTCAGCATTCCCCAAAGAAAGGGAGAGCCGATAATTGTAGATAAAGACGAAATGCCCCGGGCGGGAGTAACGGTTGCCTCCATTGCCAAGTTGCGTCCTGCCTTTAAAAATGACGGAACTGTAACTGCAGCCAATTCCAGTGGTATAAATGACAGCGCGGCTTTTCTTATTTTGATGAGTGCAGAAAAAGCGAAAGAACTTGGTCTGAAAGCTATGGCAACTTTTGTGAACAGTGCTTCGGCAGGAGTTAATCCATCATTGATGGGTTACGGTCCTGTTCCGGCAATTAAAAAAGTGCTGCCCAAAGCGGGATGGACTTTGCAGGATATTGAACTGGCAGAACTGAATGAAGCATTTGCAGCGCAGTCCTTAGCTGTGCTGAAAGGATTGGAACTGGAAGGAATTGGAAAATTGAATCCGGAAATCGTGAATGTGAACGGTGGAGCTATTGCTTTAGGACATCCCATTGGAGCAAGCGGAACAAGAATAATTGTTACATTGCTGCACGAAATGAAACGCAGAGAAGCGAAAAAAGGATTGGCTGCTTTGTGTATTGGTGGAGGAATGGGAATTGCTACGCTCTGGGAACGATGAAAGGTGAACGGTGAAAAGTGAACAGTGAAGGGATTCAGCGAGATGGTGAGATAGCGAGATGGCGAGATGGAAAGAGAGAGATAGCGAAATGGATGTTTTTACAAAGAGAGAAAGAGAAAAAGAGAATAAATTGAGAATGGAGAATTGAGAATTGAGGGTGAAAGGTGAAAGGTGAACAGTGAATAGTGAAGAGTGAATAGTGAAAAGGAAAGATGACAGGATGGAAAGGAAAGATGACAGGATGAATAGGGAAACTTGGATGTTCATATTAGTTATGGAAGAACATTCAAGTTAATAAATCCCTTAAATCCCTATAATCCTGTTCATCCCAGAGCTACTAAATCCCTAAAATCCCTGTAATCCTGTTCATCCCAGACCTATTAAATCCCTTAAATCTCTATAATCCTGTTCATCCCAGACCTATTATCTTTTTTATCTGCGGAATCTGCGAAATCTGCGTGCAAAACTTTGAACTTTGAACTACGAACTTTGAACTTTGAACTACGAACTTTGAACTTTGAACTATATAACATCAAGGAGTATATAAAATGTCAGAAAGGTTGAAATTAGACAGAAGTATGTCTCTTTTTGAAGAGGCAAAGCAACTTGTTCCCGGTGGCGTTGCCGGGATAAGAAGACCCTACAATTTTGTTCCGGGTGAGTATCCCATTTTTTTTGAACAAGGCAAAGGTGGCAGAGTTATTGATGTTGACGGTAACGAATACATTGATTTTCTTTGTGCTTACGGACCTATTATCATTGGTTATCGGGAAGACGAAATTGATGAAGCAGTTATCAATCAGATTAAGAACAGGGGTTTTTGTTTTTCTCTCACTCAGGAATGGCAAAACACTTTGGTAAAAAAGCTGAGAGAACTGATACCCTGTTGCGATATGGCTGCTTTGGTAAAAACAGGTAGTGATGCCACAACAATTGCCATTCGTGTAGCCCGGGGTTGGACAGGTAAAACCAAGATTGCGCGTTGTGGGTATCATGGCTGGCACGATTGGTGTGTAGAAGTGAAAGGGGGAATTCCTCCCAAACTCTATGAAGATATTTATGAATTTCATTATAACGATTTGGAATCCCTGGAAGCAATTCTGAAAGCTAATAAAGATGATATGGCAGGGATAATTATAACCCCCGTAGGTCATCCTAATGGAGCAGAAGTTCAAATGCCGAAACCAGGTTATTTGGAAGCAGTGCGGGAACTGGCAAATCAATATCATTGTTTGCTGATTTTTGATGAAATCCGCAGCGGGTTCAGATGCAGTTTGGGGGGTGCGCAGAAATTGTTTGGAGTAACACCTGATTTATCCACTATCGGAAAGGCAATGGCAAATGGTTATGCTATTGCTGCTCTGGTAGGCAAGGAAGAATATATGCAAGTGATGGCAGATAAAGTATTTCTTTCCTCAACCTTTTTCCCTAATAGCGATGGAATTGTAGCTGCTATCAAAACAATTGAAATTTTGGAAAGAGACCATATTTTGGATGTAATAGCCGAAAAAGGAAGAAAGTTTGGAGCGGAAGTTGAGAAGGTAGTGGCAGAATCAGGTGTGCCGGTTAATTTTACAGGGGCACCCTGGATGCCTTATATAACCTTTAAAAAAGATGAGACAGGGCTTTATAAACAGCTGCGGACAGAATATTACACTCAGTTAATTCGGCGTAATGTTTTTATGCAACCATATCATCATGGTTATATTTGTTATCGGCATACGGATGAGGATTTGGCATATACCGTGGAAGCAATTAGAGAATCCCTTGCCGAAGTGAAAAAGATGTTATAAGAGATAACCTGAATGGCAAAATATATATTTGTAATGGGTGGCGTGCTTTCTTCCTTAGGGAAGGGCATTGCCACCGCTTCCATCGGTATTTTATTAAAATCAATGGGTTATAAGGTTGTGCTGCAAAAGTTTGATCCTTATTTGAATGTTGACCCCGGAACAATGAGTCCTTTTCAACATGGCGAGGTTTTTGTAACGGATGATGGAGCAGAAACAGATTTGGATTTAGGGCATTATGAGCGTTTTGTGGATGAAGCGTTAACCAGGTATTCCAGCAATTCTGCAGGTCAGATTTATGAAAGTGTGATAGAAAATGAACGCAAGGGTGTATATTTAGGCAAAACGGTGCAGGTTATTCCGCATATCACAAATGAAATTAAAGGTAGAATTCAGCGTTTGGCAAATGATTATGACATTGTGATTACAGAGATTGGCGGAACGGTTGGCGATATTGAAAGTTTACCTTTTTTGGAGGCAGTGCGTCAGTTACGATTAGACCTGGGTTATTACAACACGCTATATATCCTTTTAACCTATGTGCCGTTTGTGAAGTCAGCAGGAGAATTGAAGACCAAGCCCTCACAGCATAGTGCGTATAAATTACGGGAAATAGGTATTCAACCGGATGTTTTACTCTGCCGAAGTGAAAAACCTTTTGCTGAGGATATCTATAATAAGATAGCTCTTTTTACCAATGTTCCGCGAGAAAATGTAATCAATGCCATAGATGTAGATTGCGTTTATGAAATTCCGCTCAATTTTCAGAAAGCAGGTCTGCCGGAAATCATCTGTCAGCATTTCCAATTGGAACAGAGACAAATCGTTATGCAGGACTGGCTGCAGTTCTTGCAAAACACTAAAAATGCACAAGAAACCGTTACTATAGCCGTTTGCGGCAAATATGTGAAGCATCAGGATGCCTATAAAAGCATAGACGAAGCACTTTTTCATGCGGGTTCCGCTTTATTGAAAAAGGTGGAAATTGTCTGGATAGATAGCGAGCGCAATTTTCAGGAAGAAGATATTGCCAGGGAACTTAGAGGAGTTCAAGGTATTCTTGTTCCCGGTGGTTTTGGCATTAGAGGAATTGAAGGTAAAATTGCAATTGCCAAATATGCCAGAGAAAACAATATTCCCTATTTGGGCATCTGCCTGGGAATGCATACAGCCGTTATTGAATGTGCCAGGAATTTATGCAATTTGCAAAAGGCGAATAGCACTGAATTTGATGAATTAACTCCCGCTCCAGTTATCCATTTGATGGAAGATCAATTGTATCTGAAAAGAATTGGCGGGTCTATGCGTTTAGGGGCTTATCAATGTAACTTGGTGAAAAACAGTAAAGCATTTTTGGCATATCAAACAGAAAGCATCAGCGAAAGACACAGGCATCGTTATGAATTTAATAATGACTATCGCGAAGCAATACAAAATGCAGGGCTTAAAATAAGCGGTTTATCCCCGGACGGACTTTTGGTAGAAATTGTAGAATACCCTGAATTGGATTTCTTTGTGGCAGTGCAGTTCCATCCGGAATTTAAAAGCCGACCTGTTAATCCGCATCCGCTATTTAGGGACTTTGTGCAAGCGGCGGCAAATAAGAGATAAGGATTTTGGGAACGAGGATTTAAGGATTAAAGGATTTAAAGGATTTAATCGGTATGGGATGAACAGGATGGAAGGGATTTTAGGGGATTTAATAGGTATGGGATGAACAGGATGGAAGTGATTTTACTGGATTTAATAGAAATGGGTTGACTGAGAACATCGTTCCTCCGCATTTTGTGTAGCCAGCGGACGCCGTTCTTGGTACCGGCGGACGCCGTTCCGCCGTTTTTTTATTCGGCGCTACAGCGAGCGCCGGTACAAAGCGCCGGTACAAAAACCCATTCTAAGCATATTTTTGCATATTTTCGCTACCCTATTGGCAAGCATCGTTGTCAGTTGGGAACAGAAATCCGCGGGAAATTTAGGTAAGCAGCAGGAAAATCATTGACAAAATCCCCGCTCTTAAAAAGTAGATTACATTATCCGATGCTGAAGTGGTGAAATTGGTAGACACGCTAGTTTCAGGGACTAGTGAGCAATGCGCTCATGGGGGTTCGAGTCCCCCCTTCAGCACCATTTTTTTATTCTAATTTATACCTTCCGCTGATATTTTCCTGCTAAGCAAAGAAAAAATAATCATTGACTATCCCAGCCCTGCTGCAATTATAGTTTTATCTTGAATAAAGACCCCGTTTTCGGTGGTAAATATAATATAAGGGAGTAATAGAAATGGAAAGGAAGATATATGTACTGGATACCAATGTGCTGATTCACAATCCCCAAGCACTCTTTTCCTTTGAGGATAACAGAGTTGTTTTACCAATTGTAGTTATTGAAGAAATTGACCAGTTTAAAAAAGGGGTGGATGAAAAGAGCCGTAATGCCCGTCAAATAGGACGCTATCTGGATGCATTGCGGAAAAAAGGGAAATTACAGGATGGCGTACCTACAGAAAACGGCGGCACAATTCAGGTTACAGTAAATAAAGATATTGCCAATGCTGCTTCGGAGCTTCTATTTTTGGATAAAAACGATAATCTGATTATCGGCACGGCATTGTATTTTAAGCAGCATTATCCAGAGTCCATCGTTACTCTTGTTTCAAAAGATGTAAATGTGCGAGTGAAAGCAGATTGCGTAGGCATCAATGCCGAAAATTTTGAGACCGATACTATTAAATATGATGAATTCTTTACCGGCTGGGAGGTTTTAGACCTAGAGCCGGAACAATTCAGGGCATTGGAAGAAAAGGGATATTTAGATAATATCTTTGGTGATTTTTTCCCCAATCAGTTTGTGCGTGTTCCCATTCCTGATAATCCCAATCAATATAAAACCTTGCGTTATCATTATGGACGCAATCAGTTGTATCTCATCAATCATTACACGGGACAGCAAATCTTCGGAATTACAGCTCGTAACTTTGAGCAGGAGATGGCATTGGATATTCTTTTAGATGACAGCATCAAACTGGTTAGCTTATCCGGTAAAGCTGGAACAGGAAAAACCCTTTTAGCTATGGCTGCCGGATTGCAAAAGGTGGTAGAAGAAAAAAAATATTCCCGTCTGGTGGTTTCGCGTCCTATTTCTCCTTTAGGCAAAGACCTGGGCTATCTACCCGGTTCCAAAACCGAAAAATTCAACCCCTGGATGCAACCTATCTATGATAATATGGATATTTTACTATCCTCACATCCGGAAAAAAATAAAGATAACCCGAAAGATAAGAAGAAATTTGATATTAATGACCTGATGGATATGGGATTTTTAGAATTGGAACCCTTAACCTATATTCGGGGTCGTAGCTTACCCAATCAGTTTTTCATCATAGACGAAGCCCAAAATTTAAGTCCGCACGAAATGAAAACTATCATCACCCGTGCCGGAGTTAATACCAAAGTAGTGCTTACAGGTGACCCTTACCAGATAGATATTCCTTATCTGGATTCGCAGAGTAACGGTCTTTCCGTTTCTGTAGAAAAATTTAAGGGAGAAATTCTGGTAGGTCATATCACTTTGGATAAAGGCGAACGCAGCGCTCTGGCTGATTTAGCCGCTAAGTATCTCTAAACTATGCCTTACCGAAAGAATTTTGACCGCAGCCGGGTGGAAATTAACCTTTCCGCTTTCAGAGCTAACCTGCATCTCCTGAAAAGTTATTTGGAACCACAGCAGCAATTTATGATGATTGTGAAAGCGGATGCTTATGGGCATGGAGCGATAGAAATAAGCAAAGTTGCCTGCGAGGAAGGAGCTGTCTATTTAGGAGTTGCCAATCCTGAAGAAGGGCGTTTATTACGCTTACAGGGTTGCAAGGAACCGATTTTAGTGCTTTCGCCTTGTTTAACAAACGAGATAAATACTATTTTGGCAAACGACCTGGCAGTTAATGTTTCTTCTTTGGATTTTGCCAAGGCATTGAACAGAAATGCCAAAGCAGCTAATAAACAGGCAGTTGTTCATCTGAAAGTAGATACAGGTATGCATCGCAGCGGGATTTTGGATAGCGAATTTATCTCTTTCTATGCCAAAATAGCCAATATGGATTGGATAATCATTGAAGGTATATTCAGTCATTTTGCCTCTGCCGAAAGCGATTTGGATTTCAGCCGCAAGCAGGAAGAACGATTTTGGAATATTATAGATAATCTTGCGGTTCATCCGAAATATATGCACATTGATAATTCCAATGCCTTGGTAAATGGTTTGGGAAAACGCAGCAATCTTGTTCGTTTAGGTATTATGGCTTACGGCATTCAAATTCCGGGAAATAAGGATATTGGCTTGCAGCCGGTGATGTCTTTTAAAACTATCCTTTCGCAGATAAAGCACATCAGTAAAGGCGAGGCGGTTGGTTATAACCGTTCCTGGATAGCCCAAGAGGATTGTGTTTACGGAATACTTCCAATCGGTTATGCCGATGGCTATGATTTTATGCTATCCAATTGTGGTGTTGTTTGGCTGAAAGATAAACTCTGCAAGGTGATAGGACGCATTTCTATGGATATGATTTGTGTGGATTTATCCCCAGTAGAAAATCCTGCTATAGGCGACGAGGCAATCCTTATTGGCGGTTCTCCTAAAGAGACCAAAGCAGAAAATCTGGTTGCCAGATATGGTGGTAATGCTTATGAATTGCTTTGTCAAGTTGGTCGCAGAGCTAAGCGCTATTATTTTCAAGAAGGGAAATTAGTTCATAGCGCTCCTCTTTCCCGGCGGGATTTTGTTCCTGACGATTTTTCGGACAGCAAACTGAATCAGATAATTGAATCGGCAATAGCCCAACGCTTACAAAGCATTGAAATAGGTGAACTTATCTACCGTGAAATGCTACGGGATTTCTTTTACTATAAGGATAGAGATATTCACTATAGGTATAATTTTCAACATAAAATCATCTTCTCTCATTCTTTGAATTCGGGTTATTACAATGTAGTTACTATCCTTAACTTTGACAAGGTCTTAAGTAATGACTACTTTTTAGTTGCCTGCGCTTCTTCCGATGAAATCCTGCGCCGTTATTTCAAACGCAGCGATGTTGAATATCGCTGGCTGATGGATGATAAATTTGAACTGGATACAGAAAGCTTTATCGTTAGCTTGGCAAAAGTGGATGATTTAATTCTTAAAACCACTCTCACCTATATCAATGGCTGTTTGGAAATTAGATGCTCACATCCCAATCTGAAAAACAAAATAGGAAAAAAGGTTCATTTTACTATCAATACAAATACCCTATATCCATCTTCTTTGCATCAATTCAGCGTTTTCATCACGGAACTTACACGCGGAGTTGATATTGCCTTTCAGTTTCCCGCCGAATTAGATACGGTGGATTGTGTGCCCTTTTTCTCGGGACAGGATAAAGACCCGGCTATCAGTAGAACCAACGCTGAAATAAGGGTTTCCAGTGAACCTGAGGAATGGATATTTCCCGTTAGCGGAGTTGTTTTTGCCTACTGAAACCAAAAAAATGTTTGACAAATCTTCCGTCTCAGTTTAGTTGTTCCCGCAAGTTAATTGCTTATATTAGATTTAGATACGGACTTGCAAAGGAAATGAATCTCTCTCTGGAAATTGGATTATTGATTAGAGTTCTTAGCTTAGGAAGAATTGCTTATGAAAAAATTGCCCTTAATATGCATCACTCTAATTTTGTGCATACCACTTATTGCCGGAAGCTTTAACTGGTATTCACAAAATGATGAACGCTGGAAAGCGGAACAATTAGGTTCGGGAAGAACATCCATTGGCAACAGCGGTTGCGTGCTAAGCTGTCTCTCAATGCTGTTAAATGCAGAAGCCAGCAATGAGTATATTACTCCAGACCGCTTGAATGAATGGCTGAAAAAGAACGGTGGCTACGCCGGCAGCAATATGCGTTGGCAAATCCCCGGAGAAATAGATGGTAACGGCTTGGGGCTGGAATTAGTTGCCCAAAGCAAAGTTAGAAACGACTGGGGTTTTCTTTCCGGCGAATTGGCAAAAGGTAATAAGGTTATTGTGAAAGTTGCCGGCAGACGCAGTCATTGGGTTCTGGTTATTAAACAGGATGGTGCCAAAGATAAACCCTCTTCTTACATTATTAACGACCCCGGAATGAAAGAATACGAAGAACGAACTCTTGCCTATTTCGGAGGGTTTAAATCCGCCCGTTCCTATTCCGGAAACTGGCTGGATGAGCAGGCATTTGATTTGGATAGCGAAATTAATGTAGTTCCCGTTTCCCAGGATGAACTCTTTCTCTATGATGTTGCCAAATTGCCTCATCCTGCAGATGTTTATGTAACTTTGCATAACAATTTACCAGTGGATATTTCCGGTTATTTTATTCTCGGTCTCTTTGATGAAGACGGAACTTACCTTCGCACCGTGGACTATGAATATGCGTCCATAGAATCAAGCGGTAATTATGACCTCCTCTATGAATTGCCAGATGTTAAACCTCTGAATGAAGAACACCAAGACCTGAAGATTATATACAGTAAATACTTTTCCAATATGCCTTCTTTAACCGAATCTATAGAGCTGATTAATAAGGGCATTAAGAATTATACTCATACTACCAATTAAAAAGGCGCTTTTTGTACCGGCGGACGCCGTTCCGCCGATTTTGGTACCGGCGGACGCCGTTCCGCCGATTCGGCGCTACAGCGAGCGCCGGTACATCCCCACCGGTACAACAAAACC
>DAONFA010000046.1 GCA_035403355.1 Candidatus Cloacimonas sp.
TTGCCCGTGATTTCTTTCCCCATCTTTTGAATAAGTCAGTCCCAGAGTTTCATAAAGAAATTTATGGCGATCTACTTAACCCTAATTACTATGCCTGTGCCGCCCCCAGGGGACACGCCAAGTCTACGATAGGGTTAATTATCAAACCTATTCACTATGCTCTTTTTAATGCTTCTGGGGATATTACACTTCTTTCAGCTTCGGAGTCTTTTATAGTTAATGAGATTACCCGGAAGATTAAGCACGAGTTTGAACACAACGAATTACTAATAAAGTTATTTAAAGACCAAAAAACAATTAAATGGGCGGAAACCTATTTTGTTCTTAAAAATGGGGTAGCTTTTGAAGCAGGTGGAATTGGTGGACAGTTAAGAGGTGGTAGAAGGGGGCTTATTGCTCTTGATGACCTTGAGACAAACGAAACCGTAGAAAGCGAAGAACAACGGTCTAAGTTACGGGATAGGGTAAACAAAGAACTTATCCCCAAGTTAATACCAGGTGGACAGTTAATTTATTTCGGAACGATCATTAGTCCACTTTGTTATCTCAATTCCATTATCTCTACTCCTGACAATGGTTGGACTAAGCGGTTTTATGCCGCTTATTGGGACTTAAAAAACAAATGTATGCTTCCGCAGGAAAAAGGTAACGAACTTTGGGCGGAGATGTTGCCTCACGAAGAATTGCAACGGCGTAAACAAGTCCAGGGGACTAATTCTTTTTCGTCCGAATACTTAAATACTCCAGTCTCGGATGAAACGCAACCGATCAAAGAAGGACAGATTCGTTATTGGAAAGAGTTTCCCCAGACCTACTCTAGCGTTTTAACGGTAGACCCGGCGTATTCGGATGATGAGAAAGCGGATTTTAAGACCTGCTCTCACATCGCAATCGACCAACAGATGAACCGCTATCTGGCGAGTTACATTAGAACCCACGCCCCAATCGGTGAATTTCAGGATGCCATTATTAATTTATGGCTTCAAAACAAAAACACCGTTACGGCTGTGGGTATTCCTAACAGCGGAGTAGAGAAGTCTTTTTTTGATTCATTCTTAAAGAAGTGCGACGAAAGGAAGTTATACCCTCCGGTTGTAGAGCTTAAAAATGCTTTCACGCAGACGGGAACTTCAATAAGTCAGCGGGGCAAAAAAGCCCGATGCACCGCCGCTCTACAGCCTTTGTTTGAACAGGGGAAGTATTTTATCCACCCTGACCACATAGAGGCAAGGGAGGAGCTTTTAACTATCGGTTCCTCCCGCTGGGATGATTTAGTGGACACAATGGCTTATGCGGAGCAGATTTTAGTCCCGAACTATTTTCCAATAGAGAAAGTTGACGAACACACCCAAGAGATTAGACAGCACGAGGAAGAAGAAAGAATAAATTTTGCTTATGGATTATAAAGCGGGAAAGATTCCTGAATGGGTGCAGTTTTTAAGAGATGCTCACGAATATAAAAAACACCCCCATTCAGATAACCCCGATAAATGTATCAGGTGCTATGAATACAAATGGATTCCTTATTCATTAAAACTTTGTGATTTATGTCAGGAGCAACTAAAAGAATCTTATCCCGAAGTATACGAACAATCGAGGCTGGAAAATATCCGGCGTTACGACTCAATAATAAAAAGGGCAAAAACAGATGGCTTACAAAAAAGTAAAACCTAAAGAAAAAAGAGAGAAGAAGGTAATTAAGCTGGTTGATGATTGTTTCCAATACCTGGACAGGAAACTTGATGAAGCCATCGATAATGTTACTCAATGGGAAGAAAGGCAAGCCAAGTGGTATCGCTTGCGTATGCGGATAAAGAAAGCCAAGACCTCCCCGTTTGTCGGCTGTTCCAATATCCGTATGCCTACGGCGGAAATCAAGATTAGGAAACTTAAAGCCGCCCTAGTTAATACGGTTGTCGGGATTCGCCCGGTAGTTCAGGTGATTCCTTCTCCTTCGGGTAGCGTAGACACCGCTAAGAAGATTGAGAAGTTTTTAGACCATTTGATTATGGATGTCATCGGTCTAACCAAGAAAGCCATTGTTGCGATTGACCAGGAATTAGAAAAAGGATTTTATCTCTTAAAACCTTATTGGAAGTTAGAGATTACCCGCCGGATAGAAAAGTTTTCCAAGAAAGACTTATCCGAAAAAGAACTGCTTGCTTTAACCAATTCAGTAATTACCGAAGAACAAATCAAAAACTTCCTGATTGAAAAGTTAGAAGTAGATACGAGTGATTGGGTGGCTAAAGACAACGATTCTGAACTTAGCCGTGTAGCTAAAGAAGTCTTGAGCGGTAAAGATGAGATCCAATTAACCTTAAAAGATGTTTTGTATAACGCTCCGGATATTATGGGGATTTCTCCCGAAAGAGCCTATGTCCCTTCTGATAGTCCGTTGAATCCGCAGGAGTGTGAGTTTATCTGCCACGAATTTTTCCTGCCCTACTATCAGGTCAGGGTTAACGCCGAACAGAAAGACTGGAGTAAAGAAGCAGTCGAGGAAATTGAATACTGGAAAGGTAAAGACAAGGATAAGATTAAATCCGTAGCTACCCGTGATGAGACATCTTCTGAATGGGAGAAGTCTATCAAAGAAGGCATTGACAGGATTAATTCCACTTCCGAACAGGTCAGGATTTGGGAATGGTATGGGTGGTATGACATTAATGGAGACGGAGTTCCTGAAAAATGCGTTATTACCGCCGCACCCGATTTTAATGTAATTCTGCGTAAAATTACCCTGCCTTTTTCTAACGGCAAGTTTCCGTTTGTAAAACTCTGTTATGAGATTACCGACGACAGATGGTTTGCACACAGGGGGATTCCAGAATTACTAGAGGACATCATTAAAGAAATAGATGTCCAGCATATGCAGAAGATTGATTCCCAGACTATCCGCAATGCTCCGATGTTTGCTTATCGGGCGGGGATGATTAATCCGAATTTAGTCAAGTTTATTCCAGGTCAAGGGATTCCGATTCAAGGTATGCAACCATTGAACGACAGCTTGATGGTTTTGAATAATAACAATCCCAACACCGAGTTCTCTTACGAAAAAGAGCAGATGATTTTAGAGACTAAGGTTGAGGAATTGATCGGACAGGTTGACTTTACCTTGCAGTCAATGATTAACAAACGCCAGCCTCGGACACTCGGCGAAGTCCAGATGCAACAGCAGAATATGCAAATGGTGTTTTCTCTGGACGCAACGATGAATACCGAAGCGTTCTCTGAATTATTCACGATGATTTGGGATTTGTGGTGTCAGTATGGCGATGACCAATATGAGTTTTCTTATTTCGGAAAAGACGGCTGGGAGCCGATTAGATTAACCCGTGAAGAAGTGCAGGGGAAATACAAGGTTGTAGTCAGGGGCAATGACCAGAACACTAACCCTCAAGTTAGATTACAAAAAGCCCAAATGGTAATGATGGCTATGCAGAATCCGATGGCGGCACAAATGGGGGTCATTAAACCTTGGCATTTAGCTGAAGGTTACGATTTGTTATTTAAAGAATTGGATTTACCTGAACATCAAAGGCTTCACGAGGATTCAGGGGAGCTTTATAAACAATTCCAACAGCAACAACAGAATCCTCCGCCACTACCGGTTAAAGTCGATATGGACGATTTAGCTGATGGGGAAAAAGCCCAGGTTGTGCAAAGAATGGGTCTTGAGCCTGATATGACCGAAAGGGCAATACAGACCAAACTTGATATTCACGCCAAAGAAGATGACTCAAGAGTTAAACGGGCAAAGGCGATGAAAGATACGATGTCTATGGTCGGTGAGATTAAGGCTCAAGAAGAAGCTAAAGTGCAAGAACATCAAGAAAGAACCAAAAAAGAGGAGGGTTAATGGCTGAAAAAAACATTGATGAACAGATTAAGGAATTAAATGCCAGGATTTTCCGCAGTAAGCAGATTATCGAAGGTCTTGAACATAATGAATCCTTTAAATTATTCATCGATGATTATAAAGCCCAAGCCCAAAGATTAGACGATAGCTGGCAATGGATTACCGACGAGAAAGTCTTGAAGGATGCACAGATTACTAAAATGGCGACACTCTCGGTTATTAATTCCATTCCTAATCTTAAACACGATATTGAAGTTGCGGGTCAACAATTAGATAAGTTAGAACACCCCGAAGAAATTATCGGGGGAGATTTTGATAATCATTAAATTTATAGGTATCCCTATACACGCAACTGGTGCGTTAACCAGATAGGAGAACCAAATGGCAGATGAAAAAGAGGTCGTAAATACCGAGGAAGCGACCAACTCGGAAGAAACAAAGGAAGTCGTTAAAGAATCTGCGGAGACGACATCGCAGGAAACTACGGAAACCACAGAACCCGTAACCCAAGAGCAGGGTCAAGCTCCTGAAGCTGTGGACGGAACTGGTGTCCCCTGGAAGAATCGGGCAATGGAGTGGCAACGCAAAGCCCAGGAAAATACTTCCGAGGATAACATCAGAAAGGTAGCACAGGAACTATTAAATCAACAAAAACAGCAACCTCAAGAAAGGGAATATTCGATAGCAGAGCTTGAACAGTTCGCTATTGACAGACCCGACCAGAGACCCTGGGTAGAGGAGCAAAAAGCAAGGTTGATTGGCAAGAACATTGCCAGGATAACGGAAGAAAAGGTTAAAGAGGTCGAGAAAAAACAAAAGGCTGAAGCAACTTATCAGCAATCTATGCAATGGGTAAACAATCACCCCAGAGTGCAGGAGTGTTTTATTAAAGACCCTTTTGGTAGAAAAGTTTGGAACAACCAACATCCGCTGACTAATTTGATAGCGATGTATTCAAACGATCCTGACTTGAAAAACCGACCCGATGCTCCAGTTATCGCAACCAAGCTCGCATTAGCCGATTATATGGATAGTCAATCTAACACCACACAAAAAAAGGTGAAGTCGCTTGAACAGAACCTTAAAAAAGTTCAGAAAGGCACCCTTATCGAGGGTAATGCTTCACAACAAGATGTGATTAAGGGTAAGACTAGGTATTCCAAGGCTATGGAAAATCTCCACTCGACAGGGACAAAGGAAGCATTGAGGGAAGTGCTGAAAGCCAAATTAGGCATAGAGTAAAGGAAATAAAATGGCAGCGACGGGATATTCTTACGATGACAAGGCGATTAGGGAGGATTTGTTAAACGAAATCCAGAACTTATCGCCTCGTGAAACACAGCTTATGTCAGGTTTAGGCACTACGCAAGCAAAAGGCGTTATGCACGAATACCTGATTAAGTCTTTAGGTGATGTAAAGGTTAACGCTTATGTCGAAGGACAGGATGCTTCTTACGATGTCCAGAACTCCAGCAGACTTTACAACTACACCCAGATTTTCTTGGAAGGTTGGAGAGTTACTGATACCGACTTAGCCGTTAACAGAGCCGGCGGAGACCGCAAGGCAGAAGAAATTGGCGATGCTTTAGCGGAATTGAAAAATGATATTGAATATGCACTTATGCGTGGAACCTTAGTAACTGGTTCTGGTTCTGCCGTAAGAAGTTTGCGTGGGTTGAAGGCTTCGCTTTCATTACTCACCAATGCTTCCGGTGCGTCAATGTCAGAGTCTACTTTCAATGATTATCTCCAGATGGTTTGGGATAACGCCTCCACCGAGGTAAATGCTTGCTATATGCCGATGTATGTTAAGAGGAAAATAGCGGGTTATACCGGTGCGGCAACTGATAAAAACATTTCTGTCGATGATAAGAGATTGGTGAATAGCGTTGATGTTTATGCTTCTGACGCTGCTTCATTAGTCAAATTATTTAAGCACAGATATGTAACAGTTTCCGGCGACACCAACTACGACCTTGTAGGGTTAGATGAGAATTACGCTAAAGTGGCGTATCTTATCAAGCCTCATAACGAGGAAGTTTCTCGTAGCGGGTTAGCAGAAAAAGGTTATGTAACCAGCGAACTTACGATGGAAGTAACACATCCAAACGCAGGTTTCTTGGTGAGTAACATCAAGTAAGGTTTCAAGGCTTTACGGGGTGAGCCTATCACCCCGAACTAAATTTATGCTTATACAAACAAGAAATAAAATGGACGCAATCAGAGCGTATATCAACACTTGGTTGAAAGACCCTCGTTGGTATTGCAATAGTTGCGGGCATAATTTCGGTTATCGAGAGACTCCGAAACCGCCATTTACTTGTTGTGAAGAACCGCAGGTCGGAAGGAACATAGACCATACACGGGGAATAATTAAACAGAACGCAGAAATAAGAAAAACCCGTAAGAATGATTATGGTTCCAATGCAAAAAAGAATCTAAGATTTGGCATTTCTTTACCCCCGACGCTGTTGAGGGATTTAGAGAAATATTTTGCCACTCATTATCAAGAGAAGCTCTTTGAAAATAAGGATGAATTGCACAAATTTATGAGAGAGTTCCCTGCGTTTCGGACTTGCTCAAGAGTATAGGGGGATTGATGAAATTAAGCCTTGCCGTAATCGCTAAAGACGAAATAAACCAGATAGACAGGATTATCCGTGATTACCGACAATACTTTGATGAATTAGTTTTTGCTGTTGATGACCAAGCCGTATTTGACGCTTGCATATCCGCTTACCATCAATTCCCTGAAATAAAGTTTTATAAATACGAATGGGTCAATGATTTCTCTCATAAACGCAATTTTTTAGCGGGAAAAATAACCGGCGACTACTATGTCCGCATTGATACTGATGATGCTTTCTTAAATCCGGACAGGATTAGACCATTAGCGGAATTTGCCAATAACAATAAATACACGGTAGTAATGTGTTTTTACATTTATTCCAAAGACGATGACGGAAATCCTAACGCCACGCAATATCGGGAAACTATCATTAAGAATACGGGAAGTATCTATTGGAATAAAAAGATACACGAGTGTATTCTCCCCCGCTCAATCGCTAATTACAAGGTTCACATTGATGAGACTTTAAGAATAGACCATTTGATAGATTTTGAACACGCCCGCAAGTCAATTATCAGAAATCTTGAATATTTAATCGCTGAATACAACCAGAATAAAGAAAATACTGACCCTAGAACGATTGCTTATCTTGGCAGGACTTTTTTCACACTCAAAGATTTTGATAAGGCGATATTCTTTTTACAAAAACATATTCAGGGTTCAGGGTGGGATGAGGATAGATACACCTCTTGGTGTTATCTTTCGGAGATATTTAACCACAAAAAAGACTTTGAGAAAGCTATTGCTTGTGCGAACGAGGCTTTAGCCGAAAGACCAAGTTATCCCGACGCTTATTTTAAATTACACGATATTTATTTTCAAATGGGTGCCTGGGATAAGTCTATTGCTTGGGGGGAAACGGGATTTACTAAAGAAATGCCTAAGTCAATGATGGTTTTAGACCCGTCTGCTTGGACTTGGCGACCAGCGTTGTCAATGGCTTTTTGTTATTTGCAGACAGGTGATGTGGATAAAGCGTATAAGTTTTTTAGTTATGCCAAGAAGTTGGCTCCGACAATCGCCTGGGTTAAGGAAAATGAGCCGGTATTTAAAAAAGCGATTCAGGAAAAAGTTTTTGCCGAGCAGTTTCACAATGTCTATAAATTTTTAAAGGCAAGGAATCCTGAAAATTTAAAACTCCTGACCGAAGCGATACCTGATGACATAGATGTCCCGATTCTAACCGGATTAAAAAGGCTCCATTCCGACCCCAGGGATTGGAAGGATAACGAGATTTGCATTATTTGCCCGATGTCGGCGGAACCCTGGAGTCCTGAATCAATTAAGACAGGGATTGGCGGGAGCGAAGAAGCGGTAATTAGGCTGTCGGAGCAGTTTAATAAGTTGGGTTATAAAGTTACCGTCTATAACGATTGCTCTAAAGAGGGTAATTATGACGGGGTTAAGTATGTTGATTGGAAGAAGTTAAACATTAAAGACAGGTTCTCTACCGTTATTTCTTGGCGGTCAAACATATTCAATTACGGGATTGTAGCCAAAAACAGGATTATTTGGTTGCACGACGGAATCCCCGCAGATTTCTTCAATGAAGATGAATTAAAGCGGGTGGATAAGATTGTCGTTCTTTCTCAATATCATAAGACTCTATTACCCAAGATTGTGCCAGAAGAAAAAATTTATGTTTCCGCTAATGGAATAGTGCCGGAAGATTTTGCGGGGATAAAAGAAGTAAGGAATCCGCACAGGCTTATTTGGGCTTCTTCTTATGACAGGGGGTTAGAGGTAATCCTTTCTAATTGGCAGAAGATTAGGGCTGAAATTCCTGATGCAGAAATTCATTGTTTTTACGGGTGGAATACTTACGACAGCTTGGTAGCTGAAGGTCAGAGGAAGTCAGATTTTAAGCCCCGTATGCTTGAACTAATGAAACAGGACGGGGTATTCGAACACGGCAGGATAGGGCATAAGGAACTGCTTAAAGAATACGCTAAGTCGGGAATGTGGGCTTATCCCTGTAACTATAAGGGCGAGATTCAATGTATCGCCTTAACTAAAGCAGTAGCGAGCGGGTGTGTATGCGTTACTAACGACTTTGCGGTATTACCTGAAAGAAACCCGCACTACATAGCTGACAATGAACATTTTATTGACAAGATTATAGATGTCTTAAAGCACGATAGTTTTGTTCAGGGAGATGTTAGCCAATACATTCAAGATAACTCTTGGGAAAAGATTGCTAAAGAATGGGAAAAAGATTTATTCAAATCAGAATATCCGGTTGAAGTTATTGACCGGATAGCCTGGATAAGGACAGTAACCGATGTCAGTAAGAAGATTGTTGATATTGGCTGTAATGAGGGGCATTTATTCGCTGGATATGACAGAAAGAATATTACCAGCGTAGATATTGATTTATACGATATTCCTAATTTTGTCAGGGCGGATGCTCAAAGTTTACCTTTCGGCGACAAAACTTTTGACATAGCCGTATTAGGAGAAGTAGTCGAGCATTGCCCTGATCCTTTAAAAGCTGTTACAGAAGCCCGCAGGGTAGCAAAACAAGTCATAGTTACAGTTCCCTATGAACAGAAGTGGACTTCTATTCTTGACCCGATGATGCCAATAGAGAAGAAACTGGAAAAGGAAAGAACTACCGCTGTGGAAATAGCCAAAAGCGGTAATCCTAAAGCCAAAGACTTTTATACCGAGGATAACTTTCAGCATCTTTACCATAGTCATTTTTTTACTCCTAAGACTTTAGAAAAATTACTTAAAGATGCGGGATTTGAAAAATACAGAATTTGCGAAATTCGCAGAGATGATTTTGTTTGGCTAGGAGCGATATGCGAATAGGGGCTTTAGTCAGAAGTTACGGACTTACTGATTATTTACCAGCGGTATTAAAAAGTTATTCTTGGGTTGAGAAAATAATCGTAATGAATTACAGGTTCAGAGGGGTTAAACCCAGGGAAGATAAGACTCCTCTGATTGTTCGGGATTTTAAGAATGTAGTTATAAATTCCGGGGAAAACTTAAATCAGCACGAAGCATTTAACGCAGGATTAGGAGAATTTGGCGGTTTTGATTATGTCTTTATCGCCGACGCAGATGAATTGATTGCCCGACAAGACCAAGACAGATTGATTGAGGGTATGTCCGGACACGAAGCCGGAACCTGCAAGATTATAGATTATATTGGTAATTTTAACGAAAGGTTGCCTGAAAGGACGCATAAGGCAATCGTTATTGTTAAGCCAAGTGTCAGGTTTTATGAAGTCAGGTGCTTTGCAGGAAGTATAAAGAGTTTTGAAGATATTTATATGCATCATTTCGGATATGTGTATCAGCCGGAAGGAATCGCCTGGAAGGTAGAGTGGGAAAAGAAGTGGGAGCAGGGGAATATTAAGCATTTATTAGGGCAGGTTCACCAACCTTGCACAATACCTGAAAATATAAGCCAATGGCTAGAGCAATAGTTATCTATTATTCCAAGACAGGCAATACGCAGAGAATGGCGGAAAAGATTGCCGAGGGCATAAGGAGCGAAGGTGTTGAGACTATCTGCAAAACTATTCTTAATACTAACCCTCAAGAATTGCTTAATTACGATGGAATCGTTATTGGCTCGCCTACGCAATATGGTTCTATGGCGTGGGAAGTAAAGAGGTTTTTAGACGATACGGCAGGGCTTCACTATAAATTGGAAGGCAAGGTTGGCGGAGCGTTCAGTTCAAGTTGTCATATCGGCGGGGGTAACGAAACGACAATATTGGATATTCTCCACGCTATGTTAATTCACGGAATGGTTATTCAAGGCGAGCCGATGTATGACCATTACGGGGCAACGGGTCTTAACGGGCTTGGCGGGGACACTTTAATGAAGTGTGAGAAATACGGCAATCGCATAGGGAGATTGATTAAGCGGTGATAGAGATACCTAAATCCTATAATTATATCTCTGCATTTTTAACTTTCGGCTGCAATTTTAATTGCTCTTACTGCATAAACAAATACGGCGGTTTATTTAAGTATAAATCGATGGATTTAAGCGATTGGATAAGGGGGCTTAACCGGATAAAGACCAGAAGTGATTTGCCAATTACTATTTCCGGCGGCGAACCGACTTTGCACCCTGATTTTTATACGATTATAAAGTGGATAGACGGGAATATCCCCTTAGATTTACTGACTAACGGTGAGTTTGATGTTGATGAATTTATGGAGCATATAAATCCGCATAGATTTCAGAGGAAAGCTCCGTATGCCTCAATCAGATTTTCTTATCACCCAGGATATACAAATATTATAAGGTTACTTCGAAAGGTTAATGTTTTAAAAAACAGGGGGTATTCCGTAGGTATTTGGGCGGTGAATAAAAATAAGATACATAGCAAGTTAGTTCAATTATTGGCTAAATCTTTCGGTATAGATTTCAGGCTTAAAGAATATCTTGATGAGACGCACGGAAACTATAAATACCCGCACGGATTAAACGGGTTCCCGAAGAAGTGTCTTTGTAAACCAAGTGAACTCTTAATTGCCCCTGATGGAAGATTATTCAGGTGTCATCACGATCTTTATGGTGGGATTAATTCTATCGGGCATATTCTGAATAACAAAGTTAAATTACCCGAAGATTTTATTCCTTGTAGTAGTTATGGGAATTGCAACCCCTGTGATTTAAAGCTGAAGTTTAACCGGTTCCAGCAAGACGGGCATTGTGCCGTAGAAATCAAGAATGGATAAATATTTAATGGATTCCTCGAAACTTCTTTGGCATATGGACAGGGTTATTGACCATTATGACAAGGGCAAGAGGGTTTATCCGATACACATTGACTTTGGGGCAACCTCGACCTGCAACGCTAATTGTGTTTATTGTTTCGCCCGTCACCAGAAAAAGTTAGGCGAGATTTTTCCTAGAGACGCTTTCATCAGATTTATGACTGACGCTCCAAGATTAGGCGTTAAGTCGGTAGCGATTATCGGAGACGGAGAACCTTTACTTAATCCTGCTCTCTGTGAGGGCGTGATGGTAGGCAAAAAGAACGGGTTAGATATTAGTATCGGGACTAACGGTATAGCCCTGACCCCCGAAAAGGCGAGTATTTTGTTGTCCCACTGTGTTTGGTTCAGGTTTAATCTTTCGGCGGCGAGTAAAGAAGCATACCAGAAAATCCACGGCGTTGATAAGTGGGAAGTAGTTAAGAAAAATATCGAGGACGCCGTAAGGGTCAAAAGACTTAATGACTATGACTGCACTATCG
>DAONFA010000047.1 GCA_035403355.1 Candidatus Cloacimonas sp.
GCCAGAAGGGATTCGAACCCCCGACCCGCAGCTTAGAAGGCTGCTGCTCTATCCTACTGAGCTACTGGCGCTAAGAAAAAAATTGGTAGCGGCGCAGGGATTCGGACCCCGGACCTGCGGATTATGATTCCGACGCTCTAACCAGCTGAGCTACGCCGCCACTTTTCTTTTATAAAGTAACCAATTTTCACAGGCGAGACAAATGCGATTTTTCATCAGCCCCAAAAACTCCTGTTCCTAAAAAAAAGAGTTCGCTTTTTTTAAAGCTAAACTCTATAAAAATTGGTAGCGAGGGAAGGATTCGAACCTTCGACCTTCGGGTTATGAGCCCGACGAGCTACCAGCTGCTCCACCTCGCGTTAACAATTTATCCTTAAAATTGCAGACCTCATTTCTGTCAAGCAAAATCTTTAAAATATATTCTTCTGCGGATATGCAAGTTTGAAACAGGGATTTTATTCCTAAGCTACATTCTGTTAGCAAAAAAAATACTTGACACATAGTATGGAGTTGATTATAATGTTTAAGAATTATTCACAATATAGAGTGTATATTAACGAAGGTGATAACACATCTTCTCCTGATTTGAACAAGTCAGGATAGCGTCTGTCATATTTTATGCGTTTAGCTATAAAAAATATGGCAGCAATAACAAAGAAAGAGAAGAACTTAAACACCCGTAATTGGGTTAAAGGAACATTTATGAACAGAACAATTTTGGAAATCCTGTTTATAGCCATATTGGCTATTGGATGTATAGCTTTATATGCAGGTTCCTATGATACTAACCTGCTTCTTAATCCGGGATTTGAAAGTGGTTTTGATAATTGGACCACTACAAATGGTGGAGACGGCTGGGCGGTGTACGATAGTGGACACAATGAAAGCGCTAAATGTGTTGTTTCTTCTTATCAATGGTGCACAAAGAAACAGGAAGTTGATTTGCTGGCTGCGGGTTTTACTGCTGCAGAACTGGATAACAATCCTATATTAGTTAATTATTCCGAATGGTACTATGCTTGGTGGGGTGGAAAATACTATGTAACAGTTACAGCTTATAATGCAAGTCATTCTACTGTTACAACCTCAACCATAGGTAGTAGTGGAAATCCTATTGTCCTTGCCAATGAAACTGATTGGGGACAGTTTACCGGTTCTTTTGTATTTTCTCCGGGTGTGCGTTATATTGAATTCTTTGTGGGTGGAATGGATACAAGATATTGGGGTGGTCAATTTGGAACAGTTTTTGATGATGCTTCCCTTTCTTTACATAATGAAAACACTTTACCCGTGGAACTTAGTTCATTTACAGCCACTATGGCAATAAATGCTAACGCTATTGAAATTACCTGGATAACTCAATCGGAAACCAATAATTCGGGTTTCCATTTATATCGTTCTCTGGATGATAATTTGGAAAGTGCTTCATTAATATCTCTTTTGATTTCTGATGCTACAGCCATTTCAGGAACTATGCGCACTTACAAATACAATGATGCAGAAGTTGAACCTGATATACGATATTATTACTGGTTGGAGAGTTTGTCTCTGAACGGGGCATCTCATTACTTTGGTCCGGTTAATACTATAATTCATTTTAACCCGGATACACCTCCTCCCGTAACAAAAGAAACTTGTTTAAACGAAGCTTATCCCAATCCCTTTTCTCCTCTTACTACAATCAGCTATTACCTAAAAGAAGCTTCTTCAGGCACAATTGAAATTTATAACCAAAAGGGACAGCTAATACGCAACCATCATTTTTCACAGACAATACCAGACACATACAATTTTGTATGGGATGGTAGAGATGAATCCGGGAATGAAATTAGCTCCGGGGTATATTTTTACAAGATGACTACCGGTTCTTTTTCCAGCACCAAAAAACTGGTTTATAGAAAGTGAGGTTTTCTGTCCGTTAAGCAAAGCTCTATATTCAAAGATAAATGGGTTAGCCGATTCAGTTTTTTCTACAGTAACCTAAGGGTTTACGAAGGAATTTATCCTTGCGGTTAAATACTTCAAGGGAAGAAGGTAATTTATATATTAAATATCCTTACTAATAGAGGTGTGTAGATTAAATAAGCACTGGTCATATCTAAGCCAGCAGGAATTCCTATAAGTTTTATAGTGAGGTGCTGGTTACACTGTCACTTTGATATTTCTTATGCTATCTCAAAAAGAGTATGAAGTTTCATAGAGTAACTTTAATTTCTGCTGTGTAAGCTGCATAAAAAACCATCAGGATTCCTTGCAACAAAACGAATTTAGAGCTAAAGTAAAAGTTATATCAGCAATGATGACTCCTGACTTTCTGCTCTTTCATTTTTCATTTGTCATTATAATGAAGAAAACAACGGGACATCGTTTTTCCTGATGGGGTCTCGCTTTCCATCTTGCCATCTCGCTATCTCACTATCTCACTCTCTCGCTATCTCGCCATCTCGCCAATCCCTTTTTCGGATTTGCCTTTTTCCCCGAATTTGATTATTATGTTATTAAAAGGGAGGTTATACAAATGACATTAAAGGATAGTTATCGGATAGTGATAGCAGCGGAAATAAGAGCACAGAAGATGTATCAGGCATTAGCGAAAAGTTTTGCCAAGCCGGAAACCAGCAATGTGTTCAAAGAATTGGTCGTTTTAGAAAAACTGCATGAAGAAAAGATGCGGTCTGTATTTGCCAGAGAGTTTCCCGGGCAAGCTATAGAACTTCAAGAAGAGCCGGTTAAGGAAATGCAAAGCGTAAACTTGAATGATCCCAAGGAAGTTTTGGAATTTGCCATCAGCAAGGAAGAAGAAGCGGTTGAGCTTTATAAAGATCTGGCAGAGCAGACAAAAGAGCCAGATATTAGTAAACAACTATTGCAATTTGCCCAAGAAGAAGAAAGCCACAAAGTAATTTTGCTTTCAGAAATTCAACGCTTGCAGGGTGCCTTACAGTGGTTTGATCCTTCCGAACTAACCGGTTTGATGGAGGATTGAGCTTTAGATAATGGCAAATAAAGATCAAAGCACTCTTTTTGATAGAGAAGAATTAAGCACTAAAACCGTTCCCCTGGCAGAAAAACTACGCCCTCAAACGCTGGAAGGACTATTAGGACAAACAAAACTGATAGCAGAAAACTCACCTTTAAGGCAGATGATGGAAAGCGGGGAATATCATTCCTTTATTATTTGGGGTCCGCCAGGTAGCGGAAAAACAACCATCGCCAGGATTATAGAGAAAAACAGCGGTTACAATTTTATCCATTTTTCCGCCGTTCTTGCCAGCATCAGTGATGTGAAAGCAGTTATGAAGGATGCGGATTATTTACATAGAACTCAAAACAAGCGTAGCATTTTGTTCATAGATGAAATCCACCGCTTTAATAAAAGCCAGCAAGATGCTTTTTTGCCTTATGTGGAAAGCGGAGCGATAATTTTAATCGGAGCAACAACCGAAAATCCATCTTTTGAAGTGATTCCGGCATTGCTTTCCCGATGCACTGTTTTTGTGCTGGAGCCATTAAGTGAGAAGGACTTGAAGGTAATTTTAGAGCGAGGTTTTAAGGAACTTTCCCTGGAGCCGGATGAAGATATTATCAGTTGGATGGCTCAAAACGCCGGAGGTGATGCCAGAAGAGTTTTGAACGATTTAGAGCTGGTTTTGCCTTTTCTGAAGAAGAAACCCCATCCGAAAATTGAGGAACTGGCAAAATTTTTAGCAAAAAAGACGATGTTCTATGATAAAAACCGCGAAGAGCATTATAACCTGATTTCTGCATTACATAAATCACTACGAGGTTCAGACCCGCAAGCTGGACTTTACTGGCTTGCAAGAATGTTGGAAGCGGGAGAAGACCCGCGTTATATTGTGCGTCGTTTAATCCGTTTTGCCAGTGAAGATATAGGTTTGGCAGACCCCAATGCTTTAGTTCAGGCAATTGCTGTTAAAGAAGCAGTTCTTTTTATCGGAATGCCTGAAGCAAGCAATGCCTTGGCTCAATTGGTCGTTTATTTGGCAACTGCACCTAAAAGTAACGCTCTATATACTGCCTATGAAGAAGCAGCGGAAGATGCCAGAAAAACAAGCCACTACGGAGTTCCTTTGCATATCAGAAATGCACCCACCCAGTTGATGAAAGACCTGAACTATGGCAGGGATTATCATTACGACCACGAATATGAACATAAGTATTACTACCAGAAGTATTTCCCGGAACAGATGCTGGAAAAGAAATATTACAAACCCGGTAACTATGGCTTTGAAAAAGAGATTCAAAAACGGATTGAATGGTGGGCTAAACTAAAAAAGGAACAAAAATAAAGGGAGCAGCCAAGGCAATATTAGATGCGGTAAATATTTTTTTATCACCCGGAAGGTTGATGTCCTCATCAACCACAAAATGATTACGGAGAGGATGTAATATACATTTCATATTGAAAAGACATAAAAGGAAAATAAGCTTGAGAAGGTTGAGAAGGTTTAGAGGGTTGAAATACCTCAAAGCCCTTTAGGGCAACACAATAATAGCGATGGGTGCGTAAGCCCCTCGTAAAATGTAATCCCTGAGTGCTTTTTGCACTGCCCTGAATAATCCGTAATAATTTGGGAGAGCCGAAAAGATTAGTTGGAGATACCTCGTTGGGCGTTTTGGACAAACTGAATAAAGATTACCTGCTCTGGTGTCGGATTTGCTATTTGAAGCGCTTTTTCCATCGCTTGGGAAGTATTTAAGCTCTGCCGATAGAAGATATTGTAGATTTCCTTGATTGCAGCAAGGGTCTGAGAGCTAAAACCCTTTCTCATTAACCCGATGCTGTTCAGTCCAACTGTTTTATACGGATTTCCCTGTCCGCGAGAATAAGGCACAATATCTTTTTTCACAGCAGAAGCACCTCCCACGAAGGCATAAGTTCCAATATGCACAAACTGGTGAATGGCAGTTAAACCGCCAACTGTGGCAAAATCTCCAATATGAATATGGCCTCCGCACTGAACAACATTGGCAATTACGCATCCGGAACCGATTTGACAATTGTGAGCAATATGCACATATTCCATTAGCAGATTGTTATCTCCAACCACTGTATCTTCTTCCATCTGATTACTGCAGTTGATAGTTACAAATTCGCGGATGGTATTATTGCTGCCAATCCGCAAATGAGTTGGCTCACCCTTAAACTTCAAATCCTGCGGTTCGGTGCCTAAAACAGCATAAGCATATATTTTATTACCGGTTCCGATAGTTGTATGTCCGGAAATTGTAACATTGGCAAAAAGGATATTATTCGAGCCCAGAATAACATTTTTCCCGAGGTGGCAATAGGGTCCTATATTGCAGTTTTCGCCGATAACGGCACCTTCTTCAATAATTGCTGTCGGATGAATAGTAGTCATTTTTCCCGCTCCATAATCATAGCCATAAAATCACCTTCGGCAACTTTTTCTCCCTCAACGAATGTCTCTCCGTGCATTTTTGCCAACGACTTTTTCAGGGAAAGCACTTTCAGTTCGTAGCGTAGTGTATCTCCCGGCAGAACAGGTTTGCGAAATTTTATATTATCAATACTGGCAAAATAAGCAACATAGTTTTGGGGATTTTCCATTTGATTAAGTAACATAATTCCCCCTGCCTGAGCCATTCCTTCAATAATTAGCACTCCCGGCATAATAGGATGACCGGGAAAATGACCCTGGAAAAAGGGTTCATTGATAGTAACATTTTTAATTCCGGTTAGGGATACTCCCGGAGTAAATTCAATAATTTTATCTACCAGCAAAAAGGGATAGCGATGGGGTAATATTCGTAAAATAGCATTGATATCAAAGACCACATCTTTAGTTTTGCTTTTCTGATATATCTTTTGCAGCTGGTGCTTTTTTTGAATCTGCCGAAGTTTTTTCACCAGTTCCACATTGGTTTTGTGTCCGCTGCGCGCTGCTAAAATATGCCCTTTAATAGGAATGCCTAAAAGGGCAATATCGCCAACCAAATCAACTACTTTATGCCGGACGAATTCATTGTAATAACGCAAAGGATGACTGTTCAATATGCCTTCGGGGGAAACAGTTACAGGTTGATGATAACCAAAAATATCCTGTAGCTGTTGCAACTCCTCTTCACTCATATCAGGATCGGCAATTACTAAAGCATTTTCCAGTGAACCGCCTTTAATTAAACCCATATTTTTCAGCTCCAGTATTTCACTGATAAAACAGAAAGTGCGGGCTCCGGCAAAATCTTTGGCATAGTAATCCATAGAAGGCAGCCAGGTATATTGCGTTCCCAAACAGGGATGCTTGTAATCAATCATAAAAGTGATTTTCAATTCATTGGAAGGGACTATTACAATATCCACATTATCTTCCGGAGCGGAAAAACTGATTGGCGCTTCCAGCTCAAAATATTCCCGTTCGCTATCCTGTTGAACTATTCCACATTGACGCAAAAGATTTAAGAATACAACAGCCGAGCCATCTGCAACAGGTGCTTCGGGACCGTTTATTTCAATGCATATATTATCTATTCTCATTCCGGCAATAGCAGAAAGAACATGTTCTATGGTAGCTACGGTTGTTCCATTGATGCCAATTGTTGTGCCCCGGGAAATATCCACAACATGATCAATATCAGCAGGAATTCTGGGATTCCCGGGTAAATCGGTTCGGATAAAGACGATTCCTTCATCTGCATTTGCCGGTTTGAATCTGATGGTACTTATTTCTCCGGAATGCAATCCAATGCCTGTATAAGATGATTCTCCACCTATTGTTTGTTTATATTCCATTATTTCTCTCCGTTATCCGATTCGTTCTTTTTGGCTTTCAGATAGAAATGATACATATCGGGTAAGTTTTTCTGTATTGCCATAATTCTTTTAGTAAGATTCGCATCCATAGCAGGATAACCAAAATATCTGCCGTCCTCAGGAATATTACCTGAAACCCCGGATTGAGCACCCACCATTGCTCTATTACCTATTTGCAGGTGATCCGCAATTCCTACCTGCCCTGCCAGATAAACATAATCCCCAATAACCGTGCTACCTGCCAAACCAACCTGAGAACAAAGAATGCTGTGTTCTCCAATAATGCAATTGTGACCAACTTGAACAAGATTATCTATTTTAGTTCCTCTGCCGATAATTGTGGAACCTAAAGTAGCTCTATCAATACAACTATTGGCTCCAATTTCTACATCATCGCCAATAACTACATTTCCCACTTGAGGAATTTTTTGCTGTTTACCTTCAATTAGCATAAAACCGAAACCATCAGCTCCGATAACTACTCCACTATGGAGAATACAATCCCTGCCAATTACGCAATCGTCATAGATACAGACATTGGCAAAGAGCTTTGTTCCTTTTCCGATAGTAACATTTTTCCCGATGGAACATCCCGCAGCAATTATAACTCCTTTCCCCAAAGTGCAACCACTGCCGATAACAACATTGGCTCCAATTGCCACTTCTCCTTCAAAACGAACATCATCAGCTACAATTGCTGATGGTTGAATAGCATAGTTAACATCTTTATTCTCCTGCTCCAGCCACCAGGTTATTAGACGCATTAAAGAATAGTAGGGTCTTTCTACAATCAGCAAAGCCCTTTCAGGAAGCTCGGAAACAAATTTGGCAGTGGTAATAATCAAGCCGGCAGAACTGTTTTTCGCTTTTTCCAGAAGTTTTTCCTGCTCCAGAAAGATTATGGTTTGTTCGTCTGCCTCTTGTGGTTCGCCAACTTTACAAAGGCCTGCGGGTATTTTTCCTTGCAGTTCTCCCTGGCAGATATAAGTGAGGAGTTCACTATTTACAGGGTTTTTAAAGTGTTTCATAATTTATCGGGCTTAAAATCATCACCTAAGCCCTCAGGTGGTTTAATTTCAGGCGGTAATTGTTCTTCCGGTTTAGGAGGTTCAGTTGTTGTTCCTTCGGTTGGTTTAACGGTATCTTTATTCAGTTCCAGTAAAATCTGGTCTGTTAAATCCAAAACCGGAAGAGCATAAAGTAAGCTGCCCATACTAACATCAAAAATCATCGTGTATTTCTCATCTTCAGCAATTTTCTTGATGAGATTATGGATTTTCAGGGTTAACGGGTCAATAAGTTCACGGTAACGCTGTTCCGCTTTCCCTCCATCGCCAAAATATTCTTCCAATAAGCGTCCGGCTTCCGTTTTTTTAGTATCTATCTGACTTTGCATTTCTCTTTTTGCGGCATCGTTCATAGTAAGTTTACGAATTTCAAAATCCCGTTCCATTTGTTTAATTTCATCATCCAGTGATTTTATTTGGTTTGTCCAGTTCTGTTTATCCAAAGCAAATAACCTGGCAACTTCCGCTGCTTCGTTACTATCCATAAGCAAGCGATCAGTATTTACAAAACCAAGTTTAACAGGTTGGGCATAAGCCAGGGCAAACAGCGCTAACAGCACTGAGAGCAATAAGATATGTTTTTTCATTTTTTCTCCTTTCTAAAAACCAGCATATAACTAATCCGCAAGAGGAAAGACGGGCTGCAGCATTTTAACTGCGCGAGCATCATCCACTCTTTTCACCGGAGTAGTTGAAGGGGCTTCTTTTACCAGTTCAGGTTTTTCCCTGCACTCTTTTGTAATCTCTATCATTGCCTCCGCAAAGGCATCCAAACTTTCCAGGGATTCCGTTTCCGTTGGTTCCACCATCATTGCTTCCGGAATAATCAGCGGAAAATAGATCGTAGGAGCATGGAAACCCTTATCCAAAAGCCGTTTGGCTATATCTAAAGTAGTTATTCCGTAATTCTGTTTTTGCCAGGTGCCATCCATCACAAATTCGTGCATACAGGGCTCCTGATGTTCAATATGGTAATATTCGCTTAAGCGTTTCATAAGGTAATTAGCATTCAAAATGGCATTTTCGGAAACCCGGCGTAAACCTTCAGCTCCTAACATTTTAATATAAATATAGGCACGCACTAAAATAGCAAAGTTACCGTAAAAAGGATGCACTTTGCCAATGGAGCTCTGCTCATTTTCAGCAGAAAGATGATAACCCTTTTCGTCTTTAGTAACTACAGGAACAGGCAAAAATGGCAGCAGCTTTTCATTTACGGCTACAGGACCGGAACCGGGTCCGCCTCCTCCATGAGGTGTAGCAAATGTCTTATGCAAATTGAAGTGCATTAAATCAAAACCTATTTTTCCGGGTTGCACAATTCCCAAAAGAGCATTTAAATTAGCTCCGTCCATATACATTAAAGCATCAACGCTGTGAATGATAGCAGCTATTTCTTCTATTTGCGTTTCAAAAAGACCTAAAGTATTGGGATTGGTAATCATAATACCGGCTGTCTTTTCATTAACCAGTTCCCGCAATTTGGCTATATCACAACGACCTTCTTTATTGGAAGCAAGTTCCACTGTTTTATAGCCCACCAAGCTACAACTGGCAGGATTTGTTCCATGCGCACTATCAGGAATGATGATTGTATCTTTATGCGTATTTCCTTTTGCCTTATGATAGGCAGAAATAATTTTAATGCCGGTAAATTCACCTTGAGCTCCAGCAGAGGGCTGTAATGTAACTCCAGCCATTCCTGCAATTTCTGCCAGGTCTTGCTGCAATTCATACATCAGTTCCAAAGCGCCTTGCAGTGTTTCTTCCGGCTGATAAGGATGCAAAGAAGTAAAGGATGGATGCCTTACCAGCGTTTCGTGAAGTTTGGGGTTATACTTCATTGTGCAACTGCCTAAAGGATACAAACCCTTTTCAATAAAGTGATTTTTATGGGAAAGGGAAATATAATGACGCATCGTATCCAGTTCACTCACTTCCGGTAGCCGAGCTTTTTTCGTTCTCAACATTGTTTCCGGAAACATTGTGGCTAAAGGAATATCAATTTCTCTCTTGGGTAAAGTTACTCCTTTTCTGCCGGGAGCGCTGTGTTCAAAAATGGTTTTGCTCATTTTACAACCTCCTGCATTGCTTGAACGAAGCTGTCAATTTCTGCTTTACTTTTCTTTTCCGTTACGGCAATCATCAATTCATCAGGTTTTCCCCAAGGCGCAAGATCAATTCCGGCGTAGATATTTAGGGGCAAAAGAGCTTTAATTATCTCTTCTGCTTTTTTCGGAGCTTTAAGCACAAATTCCTTAAAGAAATATTCATTAGGATATGCCAAAGCCAAACCGGGAATTTTACAGAGCTCGTTTGCCGTGTAGTGTGCTTTTTGAGCAGATTGGGTTGCTACTTCAACCAGACCTTCTTTCCCCAATAAACATAAATAAACAACGGCTGCCAAAGTGCATAGTGACTCATTGGAACAGATATTGGAAGTTGCTTTCGCCCTTCTGATATGTTGTTCTCTTGCCTGTAGTGTTAAAACATAAGCTTGGTTACCATCTTTATCAATAGTTCCGCCCACAATTCTGCCCGGCATCAAACGCGCCATTTCAGTTCGGGTAGCAAAAAAACCGAAGAGCGGACCCCCAAAGGACATATTATTGCCAAGTGCTTGACCTTCGCCAACTACGATATCAGCATTATATTCTGCAGGTGGCATTAGAATAGCTAAAGAAACTGGATCAACACAAGCAATAAGCAAACACTTGGGATTTTTATGAACGAGCGTATCAATTGCCTTCGTGTCTTCCAAATTGCCGTAAAAATTCGGGGTCTGGATAATTACACTGCCAATTGTATCATTCAGCATATTTTCCATAGCAGATAAATCCGTTACTCCATCTTTTTCGGGAGCTATTAAAAGTTCAATGCCGTTGCCTTCAGTATATGCTTTAATCACTTTTACATAATTCGGATTCAGGGTTGCCGGCAGAATTGCCTTAGTTAAGTGATTTTTGCGGACAGCCATCAAAATCGCTTCCGCAATTGCACTTGCGCCATCATACATTCCGGCATTGGCAATTTCCATCCCCGTAAGCTCACAAATCATTGTTTGATATTCAAATATGAACTGAAGAGTGCCCTGGCTCACTTCTGCCTGATAAGGAGTGTAAGCAGTAAAAAATTCAGGACGGGAAACAATGGCATCTACTGCAGCAGGAATAAAATGATCATAAACCCCACCGCCTAAAAAGGAATTTACCACTTCACAGGGAATATTTTTATCGGTTTTGGCTTGGATATTTTTATTTATTTCCAGTTCTGAAAGCGGCTGCGATAAGGCAAGGGGCTTATGCATTCTCAATTTATCGGGAATAGCAGAAAGTAATTCCTCAAATTTATTAACGCCGACAGCGTTCATAATTTTTTGCCTATCTCTTTCAGTATTAGATATATAGGGCATATTTACTCCTTGTGTTGTAAACATTTCAACTTATTGTTAACTTAAAAATCAAAAGCGGAGTTTATGTCAATTGCTTTTTGGATTGTCAATGGCTCCAGAAGTTTACACAAAGAACAAGTTTAGCAGGTTGAGTGCGGATGGCAATAAAAAATGGTACGAGTTGGCAAGCGAAAAGTGATACACTTGAAAA
>DAONFA010000048.1 GCA_035403355.1 Candidatus Cloacimonas sp.
CGGCGCTCGCTGTAGCGCCGAATAAAAACGGCGGAACGGCGTCCGCCGGTACAAACTGTACAAAAAGCTCTTCGCTCTCTGCCCAAACACCAGTGTTACCACTAAACGATGAGGACATCGTTTTTCCGAAAAAAATTTGCGGTAACGAAATGCCTGCTTACTTATAAACAACAAGGACATCGTTTTTTTCTGCCTAAAAAAAGAGGCAGAAAACAGGATGTGCTTTCTGCCTCGCTAGTAAAGTAATTGAACTATTTGGCTTTTTTAACTGCCTCTTTTAGTTTTTTACCAGCTTTGAAAACCGGAACTTTGCGTGCCGGAATCTTCAAAGGTTTTTTGGTTTTGGGATTGATGCCGTTACGGGCTTTACGATGGGCAACATTGAATGAACCAAAACCGACAAAAGAAACTTTTTCCCCCTTTTTAAGGGATTCCGTAATGCCCTCAAGAACAGTTGCGAGGGCAACACTGGCTACTTTTTGTGAAGTACCAGCATTTGCTGCGATTTTTTTGACCAATTCGTCTCTGCTCATTTTACCTCCTTATTTGGTTTAGTGTAAAGAGTAAGAGATCTTTCAATGGATAGGAAAGTGCACTGTGAAATTTCTGTCAATAAAAAAAAGCTTATTTTTCGTTTAATTTACGAATTTTCACGATTTATAAGTGTTTGTTTAGTGCATAACATATTCTTATATAGGTAATTAGCAATTCATAACAGGAGTGAATATTTTTTTTGTTAAATCCTCTATTTGGCGCTACTTTGGTTTTTTAAGTTGACAAAAAAGAGGTGAGAAAGTGTTTAGTTAAATCAAAAAACTTGGAGGTTTTATCAATGAAACTGAAAATAATGTCTTTCATAGCGCTGCTCCTTTTAGTGTTGCTTAACGCCTGCAGCAGCAATAAAAAAATGGAAGCTCCGGTTGAACCGGTTCGCGATCCTTTAGCTTTGGCACATTCAGCAGCAGCCAAAGGCGCTGATGAATATAATAATGAACTTTACAATGATGCCATCGTTTCTTTTAATGAGGCAATAACATTATTTAATGAAGTATCCACAACTGCTTCGCCTGCAGATTCAGTTGCCGAGAATATTGAAAAGATGAATTTAAATATTGCCAAATCTTATATAGAACTTGCTACTGAAAGTAGTGAATTGAATAGTTATGATGAGGCATTAACCTTTTACAATCAAGCTCTGAATATCTATAAAAAACTCACACCCCGTTTGATTAGCCAGGAAGAATTGAATGCAAACATCATTGGAATTTACAATAATATGGCAATAATCGCCAAACAGGCAGGAAGATATGAAGAGGCATTGAATTATTATGACCAAATATTGAAACTGACTCCTGACGACGCTGATGTTCTCTATGCCAAATTCTATGTTCTTAGGGATAATATTAAAGATGAAAACAGAGCTTATGCCGTGTTAATTGATTATGCGGAATTATCTCAGGATGCCAAAGCGTTTATCAATGTAGCTGATAGCTATGCCGAAAAAGGAAATATGATGGAAGCCGGTAAATATTATCAAAAGGCCTTAGCCATTGAACCAAGCGTTGACCTCTATCGTCGTTTGGCAAATTATTATCAGGGAATAAAGGATTATAACAATGCCAATCTTTATTTGCAGAAGGTGGCGGATGCGGGTCCTGCACCAACGGAACTGGCACAAATCTATGCGATGATAGCTAAGAATTATGAAGGACTGAATGATAAGAAAAAGATGGTGGAATATTATGAAAAGTCCTTAGGTCTTGAACGCAATCCGCAAATGGCGCTGCTTTTGGCAAGCTATTACAATACCCAAA
Source organism: Candidatus Cloacimonas sp. (assembly GCA_035403355.1). Classification (NCBI taxonomy): domain Bacteria; kingdom Pseudomonadati; phylum Candidatus Cloacimonadota; class Cloacimonadia (SeqCode); order Cloacimonadales (SeqCode); family Cloacimonadaceae (SeqCode); genus Cloacimonas (SeqCode); species Cloacimonas sp. (SeqCode). The sequence continues at coordinate 1,815 of DAONFA010000048.1, forward strand.
AGAATTATGCCAAAGTAATCAGCAATGCCACTATAACCCTTGGTTTAGACCCTAAAAATGCTGATGCACTAATGTTGCGTGGCGTTGCCTATTATCAAATGAAGAATTATACCGCTGCCAAAGCCGATTTGGAAAAGGTGCAAAACGATCCCAGGTATGGCGCTCAAGCACAGAAAATACTGAAAAATATACCCAAATAACCATTTTTACCGCAGGACGGAGATAGGTTTTTCTTCGTCCTGCACAATTTAGAAAAACAGATGAAAATACATAGTGATGGCTCTATTAAAGCCATATATTCCGCAAGTCAGGGAGAAAAAAAATACCGACCTTTGATGAGTTCCAAAGTTTCTGCCGGTTTCCCTTCTCCGGCACAGGATTACATTGAAGGTAAGCTGGATTTGAATGAATTTTTAATAGTTCACCCTGCTTCCACTTTTTTTGTAAGAGTAGATGGATATTCTATGCAGGGTGCAGGAATTCTACCGGATGATATTTTGATTGTGGATAGAGCATTGGAGGCATCAAATAAGCACATTGTAATTGCTATTGTGGATGGAGAATTAACTGTTAAGCGATTACAAATTATAGGGAAAGAATATTGTTTAGTGCCGGAGAATGATGAATTTGAGCCAATTCCCATTGAGGAAGGGATGGATTTCATTATTTGGGGTGTAGTAACTTACATTATTCATAAAGTTTAAGCAGTTGGTACATAATAAATCAGGTATATTTATTCTGCTTTTTCTGGGTAGTATATTTTCCCTTTTTGCCGAGCCCTTAGTTCAAGAGCGCAATCTTGTTTTGGAGCCAAATTGCAATAAATATTCTCTGGGAAATTCTCCTATCATTAAAAACAGCGTTTCTGTTTGGGCAGATTCGTTGCTCTTAAACGAAGGAACAGATTATCGGATAAACCATAATAAGGCAGAATTGATTCTTCTTTGTCAACCCGATGTTTCTATCCTGAAAGTAGAATATATAATTGTTCCACCCTTTCTTACCCAACCTTGGCAAAGATGGCAACCGCAAATATATAGCGACACTTTGTTAACAGAGATTAAAAAACGCAAAAGCCCTGCCTTTATTGAAGAAACAAATTTGGAGATTAGGGGAACTAAAACCTTTGCCATATCCTTTTCCGATGAGTCCACTTTTGATTTGAAACAGTCACTTTTCGTAAATCTCTCCGGAGAACTGGCTCATAATGTTTTTATTAGTGCCCAACTTTCCGATAGCCAGTCCAAATTATCACCAGAAGGAGATTCCAAGGAATTAAGCTCGTTGGATAATATGTTTATTCGTATTTACGGAAACAAATATGAACTGGCAATGGGAGACCTGGAACTGAAATATTCAGGAACGCGTTATATGGATTATTTTACTAAATTTGAAGGAATTAATGCTTGGCTAAAAGGTAAACACTATGTGCAAACAGCTTTTTCTGCCGGAGGGGGAAAAAACGCCTCTATAAAAATTACTGTTATTGAAGGAAAACAAGGTCCCTATTACTTAAGGGTAAACGATACCCAGTCCAATTTTATTGTTGTAGCAGGAAGCGAAGAAATCTTCGTAGATGGCAATAAATGGGAACGGGGGATAGATTACAGCATTGACTACAGCGAGGGAAGCGTAATGTTTAAAAAGCTGGTTAGCGCTGCCAATAATATTACGGCAAGGTTTCAATATTCGGACGAATATTATCCGCAAAGTAGTTATTTAAATTCCACGCAATTCCAATTAAGTGAGCATCTAACTCTGTCACACCATTTTATCTGGCAGCAGGATGACAAAAATAATCCCTTGTTATATGAATTCAGCGCTTCGGATTTGGATTCCTTGAAAACAGCCGGCGACAACAATGTTTGGGGAGCAGGTGTTTTTCAGGTGGAAGCGGGAACAGGAGAATATAAACGCTTACAGAATTTGCTAAATGAATATTACTATGAATATGCTCCGGGGGATTCGCTTGCCTGTTACAATATAGTTTTCAGCTATGTGGGCAGCGGGAATGGGGATTATGAAGAATATTCTGCCGGAAAATATCGTTATGTGGGCTCTGGCTTAGGTTCCTGGCTACCCCAAAAGCTTTTAGTGCCGGCAACGCGAAAAGGTAATCTGGATTTGGCTTTGAATTATACTAATGCCAATTTGAATGGCGGAATAGAAGTTTTAGGCAGTGTAAATGATCGCAACACTTTTTCTTCCCTTGACGATGAGGATAATAACGCAGAGTTACTTTATGCCTATCTGGAGGTTCCATTTTCTCTTTATGCTTTGAATATAGATTATGAACAGCGGAGTGATAAAACCTCCCTTTTTGGTAAATATCGTCCGCTGGAAAACGAATTTGACTTTGCTTCAATAGATACAGCCGATTCCCTGGCACAACAGGAAAGCAATATTCAAATCAGCCGTCGGCAAACAAACTGGAACAGTTCTTTACTCTATAGATACCGTAGAGTTTATGATTTATATACTTTACAAGCGTTACGGTTTATAACTTCTTCTTCAGGAAAAGGGTTGTTACCGGAAATAAATGTGCACAGCACACTTTCTACTCAGGACTATGCCAAGGATAATATGCAGGACGGAACTATGCAATACCACCAGGGATATTTATCCTGGACTTGGAAAATTTTGCGGTTGCGTTTTGAAACTCTCTATAATCTTTTGGATACCAAGGAATTGGGCAACAGTTATCTAAAACTAAATCCCGTTATCTCTCTTGGCAATGCTTCTTCTTTGCTTGCCCAGTTCTCCTGGACTACCGATAATACCAAAGTGAAAGAAACCAGGAACTGGGATGAAATTGCCAATACCCAAACCTATGCTTTAAAAAATATCGTAAACCTGAATTCTCAGCGTATTGATTTGGATATAACACACCGTGAAATAAATCAGCCGCTTTCCACTACTCAACCAAAATCTAATTATGATTTAATTACTTTCCATTCCAGTAACAGCTTCCTGAAAAATGCCATCGGTTTATATAGCAATTATCAACTAAATCAAACGGAGTTCTATCCCAAAATTCGGGAATTGCAATATGTAGGTTCTGGTTTGGGATATTATGACAGCACGGGAGTAAGTGTTTCTAATGGAGATTACGATTGGGTTTATATCACTAGCTCTACGGGAAGTTTATCAACAGAGATAAATTGCTTGCTCAATTTATACCTGAAACCGGGAAATATCTCCGCCAGCAATGTTCTTAAGCGTTTACAAAGCGATACTTCCATAAACCTGACGGAACAAAGTTCAAAGCGCAATAATTGGAAGAGCTATTTCTTTTTTCCTGGAACAGTTTATGATGATGAAACAACGATTTACGGCAGGCAAAATATTGAAGAGGTTCTCTGGTTGGATTTGGTAAATAATAAGCTTACCGCAAACTTGCAATTGATTATGGAACGGACTTTGGATAAGCGTTATCAGACCCCAGACAGGACTTTCAGTTTTTCGCAATTAGCGCAAATAGACATTAAGGGCTATAGTGCTTATAATACCCGTTTACAGTTCAGCAACGAAACTAACAGCGATACTCGCTATTTGAACGAAACAAAGATTATCAGTGCTAGCGCTTTAATACAACGCAATTTAACTCCCCAAAGCAATATTCAAACAGAGCTAAGCTACAATTCAGAATCCGGGGGGAAACAGGATGGCAGTGAAAACTATCAGCTCGGCTCGTTGTCTTTCTCACCTGCCCTGAAAAGTGTTTTTATGCAAAAGTATCGTTTTTCCGCTACTTTAGGAATAACTTACAATCGTCTTTCCGGTAGTCATTATTTTTCCTTCCTTCCCCAAAAAAGAGAGGGTTGGATTCCATCAATTAATTTAAACGGTGTTTACAGAATTAATGCTTTCAGTATGATTACTTTGGATTACCGTTTTACAGATTATCCTAGGCAAACAAGTTCTCAAGAATTGAAACTGGAATTTAAAGCAGAAATATAAACTATGCAAGTTATTAATTTGTCTCCTCTAAACTATGCTCTGGTGCTTCCTTTCATCTTTTTGGCAGGTCTGATAGATTCAATCGCCGGAGGCGGGGGTTTGATTTCTCTTCCGGCATATTGGAGTGTAGGAATTCCTCCTCATTTGGCTTTGGGAACTAATAAATTTTCTTCTTGCTGTGGAACTGTTTTTTCTACCGCTAACTATTTCAAAGCTAAGATGATAGACCTTCCGGTTGCTTTGCTAAGTGCATTTATGGCTCTTATAGGTTCCTGGATTGGGGCTTCTACAGCTTTAAAAGTTTCAGCGCAAGTTCTAAACTATTTACTGATTATCCTCATTCCTGCAGTAGCTGTATTTTCTGTGCTGAACAGGAACATTGGAATGCAAAGCAATGCCCATAGAATAGCAAAAAAAACCAGAATGCTTGTAGGTGCAATTGCTGGTTTAAGCATTGGTTTTTACGATGGATTTTTTGGTCCTGGAACAGGCACTTTTTTAATTTTAATCTATGCTTCCGCTTTGCATTATGATTTTGTAACCGCTAACGGCAATACAAAAGTAGTAAACCTGGCTTCAAATATCGCAGCACTTGTCACTTTTGCTTTTGCCTCCAACATCTATTATCCGCTTGCTGTACCAGGCGCCATTTGTGGAATTGCCGGAAATATTGTTGGTTCCAAACTGGTTATTTTAAGGGGAAATAAACTAATTCGCAGTGTTTTTATTCTGGCTTTGGTTCTGCTATTTATCAGAGTTATCTATAATATAATTTAATCCACTAGTTTAGCGTTACCCTAAAGGTCTTTTTCTTCCCGGAAAAACGACGTCCTCGTCGTTTAGTGGTAACACTGGTGTTTAGTCAACGCAATTTGTTCTTTTCCGGAAAAACGACGTCCTCGTCGTTTAGTGGTAACACTGGTGTTTAGTTACGGCATACCTTCCGATAAAGAACCAAGCGTACGAGGTGGGTTGACCAGGAGGTCACCATTGCTGCAACTCAGTTATTTCTAATGCAGGCAAGGTATAATGAGAGACAAGAAAAAAAACGGGGTTAGCATTTCCCGAGGGGCTTACGCTTGCCTTAGTTTCCCTGATAAGAACAACAACCTTTCCGGCTAACAATTGAGGAAATCTCTTGACTTTTTGGCTAATCTATTTTTATTGCACAGCAAAGATAAATTTAAGGAGAAAACCGGATGAAAAAGCCAATTATCATATTATGCATCATAATGATAGCTTTAACTGCCTGTTCACCTGCACGGCAAAAGCTTAGCCCTCAAGGCAATGTGAATTTAAAAACTGCCGATGTCTATTATTCTCAACAGAATGTAGAGCAGGCAGAAACATACTATAAGATGGTGCTGGAAGATAATCCTGACTATGTTTTTGCTTTACGCCGTTTAGGTGATATCAGTTTATACAAAGCAGAAAATTTTACCGCGCGGGAAGTTGAATTCTACGAAAGTGCCTATCATTATTACACAAAGGCAATTAGCATATTAGAACAATTCGCAGACCTTACGGATCAGGATCGGATTGATATACGGGATATGAAGAAAAGAAAAGAAAGAGCTTGGACAAGAATTTATCTGGCAGCAACAAAAGAAAAAGATGCCGGCAACACTCAGAAAGCTATGGAAATTTTTGAACTGGCGCTTAAACTGGAACCTGAACGTCCCGAACCGATGATTCAACTGAAAAACATCTATCTGGTTGATCTTAAGGACGATGCTAAAGCTGAACAAATTCTTCTCCAGTTGCTTACTAAAGATCCTAATAAATTGGAATATCTTATGGAGCTGGGCTCATTCTATTACAACAAACAAAACTATGCTGAAGCAGTGAAATACTTTGAGAAAGCCAGACCTTTAATTCCTACGAATATTGATAATCTGATGAATATTTCTGCCTGTTATTACGAATTGAAGGACTATGCCAAAGCAATGGCTGCCACAAAAGCCGCCTTGGAAATTGAACCTAATAACATTGATATTTTAGATAATGCTCGTTCCATTGCTGCCCAAATGCAAGATACAGAACAGGCAACTATATATCTGAAAAGAAAACTGGAAATTCGTCCCGAGGAAGAAGATTTTAGTATGCTTGCCACCTATCTTTATAATAAACAGGATTGGAAAGAATTGATTAAATATGCGGAAGATTGGTATAATTGGAATAAATCTAATAAGATAGCTGTGGAATATGTTATTTGGGCAGCTCAGCAATTGGGAAATAAACAATTGGAAACCAAATACACGGCTATCAAGAAAACACTACCGTAATTGGAAATGGTGGTTCCCGCGGATTACGCAGATTTTACGCAAATTACGCAGATTTTAGAAACGAGGATTTAAGGACAAGGATTTTAGAAACGAGGATTTCAGGACAAGGATTTAAGGAACAAGGATTTGAGGATTTAAGGATTTGGAGGATTTAATAGGTTTGGGATGAACAGGATGGGAAGGATTGAAGGGATTTAATAGTTCTGGAATAACTTGTGTAGCCAGCAGACGCTGTTCTTTGTGCCGGCGGACGCCGTTCCGCCTTTCTTTGTACCGGCGGACGCCGTTCCGCCGTTTTTATTCGGCGCTACAGCGAGCGCCGGTACAAAAAAGCCCCTTGTAAAAGGTAAGCTCTGAGTTTTTTTCTTGTTGCTTTCCCGGTTTCCAAAAGCTCTCCGCCCTGCGCCCTCTGCTCTCCGCTCTCTGCCCAAACACCAGTGTTGCCACTAAACGGCAGAGACACCGTTTTTCCTAAAAAAGTAACTATAAAATAAGGATAGCGTTAAATGCAAAAGCAAAATAAGGCATATCTATATGCTGGTGCATCAATAATTGCCTGGTCAACCATCAGTACCGCTTTTAAGCTATCTTTACAATATTTAACCCCTGTTGGGCTACTGCTTTTTTCTTCGTTTACGGCATTTCTGGTTTTAGGAATCATCAATCTGCTTATAAAACCAGCTGACTTTACCCACCGGGGTTGGTTCAAAAAAGCCGGCGAGAATTTGAAGAAATCGTTATTTGCCGGTTTGCTTAATCCTTTTATTTATTATTTAATGCTGTTTGAGGCATATTCGCGTTTGCGGGCTCAGGAAGCGCAGGCATTAAATTACACTTGGGCTATTGTTCTTTCTTTATTCAGTATTTGGTTGCTGAAAGAAAAATTCCATCTTATTGATCTTATTGCCTTACTTATAAGTTTTTTCGGAGTTTGGATAATATCCACGAAAGGGCAAATTACTGCTCTTAAATTTGATGACGCTTTCGGGTCTTTTTTAGCAATTTCCACTTCTCTTATTTGGGCTTTATACTGGATACGGAATCGTTTAGATTCCAGACCTGCAAGTGTGAAATTATGTTGTAATTTCTTTATTGGCTTTATCTTGATTGCAATATATGCACTTGTTACCCGGTCTTCACTTTTTACTTCCAAAGCCATCTATAGCTATGGCATTCTGGGGGGAATTTATGTAGGTATCTTTGAAATGGGTTTAACCTTTTTGCTTTGGAATAAGGCACTTGAGCTGACTGATAATACATCTTCCATCTCCAATATGATCTTTTTTACCCCCTTTATCTCTTTGCTTTTCATTGGCTTTGTTTTAAAAGAAAGCATCCATTACGCTACTTTCATCGGGCTTTTATTAATTGTCTTCAGTAACTTGTTACAGAAGGGTTTGCCGGGAATTTTAAAGCGGAATTAATAGCTGTTCAGTTTTATTGATATCTTCCAGTTTACTAATTCCCAAACCGAGTAAACGCACTTTTCTAAAGCTATCCCAATTAGCAATTAAAAGCTGCTCTGAATATTGGCATAAATTTTTGGTATCATCTACATAACAGGGCAAAGTGCAGCTGCGGGTGATTAACTGAAAATTATCATATTTTATCTTGAGCGTTAGAGTATTGCCTTTAATTCCTTTTTTCTTCAAGCGTTCGGAAAGATGTTCAGCGAGCCGATTTAATGTATGCAGCAGGTCATTCAGATTATCAATATCGGAGGAGAAAGTTGTTTCGCAGCTTAATGTTTTAGGTTCAACTTCGGTAATAACTTCGCGTTTATCAATACCCCGAACGACATAATAATAAAAAACCCCTGTTTTACCCAGAAGTTTTATTAAATCTTGCAGTTCCCATTGATAAAGGTCTGCTCCGTTTTTTATTCCTTTTTTACGCAATTTAGCAGCGGTAACTTTTCCAATGCCGTGATATTTCTCTATCGGAAGAGAAAAAAGAATTTCCTGTGCCTTTTCCGGAGGAATATAAGTAAGCCCGTCAGGTTTTTGTAAATCACTGCCGATTTTCGCTAAAAACTTATTGTAAGAGACGCCTGCCGAACAAGTTAAGTGCGTTATTTGCAGAACCTCCGCTTTAATTTCCTGGGCTATTTTTACTGCATCTTCTTCGCCCCGTTTATTTTCAGTAACATCCAAGTATGCTTCATCCAGAGACATCGGTTCCACCAAATCCGTCCACTGATAAAAGATCTTCCTTATCTGCTGTGAGACCTTCATATACAGTTCAAAATGCGGATGCAAAAAAATAGCTTCCGGGCATATATTCCATGCCTGGTAACTGCTCATTCCGCTATGAACTCCAAATTTACGAGCTTCATAAGAACAGGTGGAAACAACTCCTCTACTGTTTGGCGGTCCGCCTACAACTACGCATTTGCCTTTTAGCCAGGGCTGTTCCCGTATTTCTATGGCTGCAAAAAAGGCATCCATATCTATATGAATAATTTTTTTCATTGCTGTTCAATTCCTGTGATAACTTTTCTGCGTCAAGCAATAAATTATGGAAAAGCATATTATGATGCTTCTTGCCTGCACTTAAAAATATCTTGGTTTCCGGAGAGTTGACCTCCTGGTCAACCCACTTTTTACGATTTGTTTCTTTACCGAAAGGTATGCGGTAACTAAAAACCAGTGTTACCACTAAACGACGAGGACATTGTTTTTTCTGAAAAGAACAAATTGCGGTAACTAAACACCAGTGTTACCACTAAACGACGAGGATATCGTTTCTCTGGAAGAAAAAGCCATATTGTCTCTCAGTTCACATCGTGTATCACTCCTTCATCAACCCTTAATCAAGCGTTAATAATTAAGGAGTGATTAAGGTATGATAAAGAATTGATTGA
>DAONFA010000049.1 GCA_035403355.1 Candidatus Cloacimonas sp.
CTCCCCCGCTTTGACAGTATCGAACAAAAAAATAGATATCCTGTTACCTCTGCATCTCGTTGCAAACCACAGAAAGATCGGTTTAGAGTCAAAACCTCCCGCCGACTACGATGTCCTGATCGTTTAATTTGGTTGACCGGGAGGTCAACCTTCCGGGGATTTTGGTTGACCGGGAGATCAACCTTCCGGGGATTTTGGTTGACCGGGAGGTCAACCTTCCGGGGATTTAGGTTGACCGGGAGGTCAACCTTCCGGTATTCTCAACCCTCTTTTATTCAGCAACTTACTCTTCCCTACTTGTAAAAATAGGGATAGCAGAAGAATTTTTTCATTTTTTGCTTGACAAGGTATTCTATCTGATTATTTTGTTTAAAGGCATAGAAATTATGTCTTGTTATGTTGTTATCGCCTTGCTGATTTCTTCCAATAATAGTAAGGCGAAGAAGTGAACTTTGGTCTCTACAAATGAGGAAGGGAAATGAGCCCAAAAAACTTTAAAGTGGCTACTTATTCGGGGGTAAAAGTTAGTCAAGGGACGAAGAGTATCATTTTTCTAACAGGAAATGTATGTTTATCCGTCATAATCTTATTCTCCTTAATATCTACTTCTGTATATCCTTTTTCCCCTCCTCTAATGAAATGCTCCTGTATAAACAAAATCTTCTCTTTATATTCATACCTATTTCCAATATTAGTTATCCCTTTCCTTCTTTTAACTTTTTTTTCGTTTTTTTCGGTGGTCTCGGTGGTCTCGGTGGCTAAAAAATCAATCCTGTATATAAACGAAATGCAACCTTCTGTTTTTCTACCGGTGTATTTTAGTTATAATCATCGCACATTATATGAAGTTACTCCGGCAGAAACAGCAGTTCCATTTCATATTTCTTTTCACTATTCAAAATCAAACCCGGCATTACTTTACCTGCCATTGATTAAACCCCAAACTTTAAGTTACAGAACAAAGGTAATGCCTATCGTTTAACTAATAAACTAACTCTTCAAGAGAAAAAACATCTAAACAAGGAGTTTTCGTATGAAGAAACTTTTAACTATATGCTTTGCAATGCTGATTGTAGCATTCGTCTTTGCTGATACAATTACTATTGGCACAGGAACAAGCGTCCAGAGATATCCCTTAGGTTCATATTTCGGTTATGAACGAAGTGCTGCTCTCTATACAGATGCTGAATTGGGAAGCCAAAATCTAAGTATATCTTCGCTTGCCTGGTATTCTACTATTGCTACAACTGCAATCGTTCCCACGAAAATATATTTAAAAACAACTGCTGCAACTACTATTGCAAGTGCGGACACTTGGGCAAATATGATCAGCGGAGCAACTCTTGTATATGATTCTAACTATGGTGACACACCTGCAGGAGGTTGGAATCTTTTTTCTCTCACCAGCAGTTTTGCTATTGATAATGGTTTTGGATTAATAGTTCTGGTAGAAAGAAACTATGGAGGTACTGGAAGTAGCTCCGCAGGTGGAAGTTCCGGAGGACCCGGTGTCCAATATACTTCGGTAACTAACACTCATCAAAACTGGTATCAGGACACAACACCCCCTACGGGAAATGGTACTCTAAGCTCTTACCGTCCTAATATCCAGATAGCTTATACTCCTTATGAGATAACTACTCCTCCCAATCCTGCCAATCTTGTCAGCCCTCTTAACGGTGCTACCAATATTCTCTTATCGCAGACACTTAATTGGTCATCCGGAGGTGGTGCGCCTACAGGATACAAATTATCTTTTGGAACTGTATCCCCATTTACAACAGTTATCAATCAATCCGATTTAGGAGCCGTAACCACTTATGATCCCGATCTTGCTAACAGCACTGAATACTGGTGGAAAATAACCCCTTATAATGGATATGGAGAAGCTTCGGCTTGCCCTACTTGGACTTTTACGACAGTTAACCCTCCCTTAACAGGAACAAAAACAATAGGGAGTGGAGGGAATTATGTTACTTTCACTGATGCCGTAAATGCCCTAAATGGTTGTGGAGTTGGTTCAGGAGGTGTAACTTTTAATGTTTCCGCCGGCTCTGTATTTGAAGAAAACATTCCGATTATCACAGCAACGGGAACTGCTTCCAATCCAATCATATTCCAGAAATCCGGAACTGGCGAAAATCCTGTTATTAAACCAACTACCGCTACTGCCGGAATCCAAATTTCAGGTGGAGATTACATAACTTTTGATGGCATTGATGTAACCCGTCCTACCGGTAGCACAACCTATTATGGTTATTACATAAAAGCCGCCAGTGCAACAGATGGAGCTCAATACAATACTATAAAGAATTGTAAGATAATTTTGGATCGGACCAGTTCTTCCTGTTATGGTATTTATCAATATTATAGTGTAACTCCTACTGCTGCTGGAGGCACTAATTCTAATAACACTTATCAAAACATCGTTATTGAAAATGCCTATCGTGGATTTTACATTTATCAAACCTCCTCAACCTATCTGGATGAATATAATAAAATTCTCAATTGCACGATTGGTGGAACTACTGCCGGGGATATTGCTGGTGCTTATGGCATTTATACTTATTACCAACAAAATTTAACTGTTTCCGGTAATATTGTGCGTAATATGGGATATTCATCTACCGTTTATGGAATATATATTAGTTCTGGAAAAGGAACTGAAAATGTAATCAGCGGTAACAGGATTTATAATATTGCCTATACAGGAACCTCTTCTTATTATAACTATGGTATGTATGTTTCCCCAACTGGAACTTCTACCTTTAAGATTTATAACAATATGGTCTGGGGTCAAAGCCATGGATATACAACAGCCACTACTTCATTCTATCTATATGGAATTTACCTTTCTTCCAGTGCAACTACTACCTATTATGTGGACTATAATTCCGTAAAGATTGATGGACCCGCTAATTTAAGTAGTGCTTGTTTATACTTCAGTTCTGCTGCCGGAATCCATTATGTTAGAAACAACATCCTGGCAAATGTATCTGCAGGTCATTCCACTCCTTATCATATAGCTTTATATTCCTATAGCGCTACAGCTATTGGTGCTACAGGTTCAACTTCCGATCATAATATAATGTATATTGCCAATTCCTTGGGTGGTTATCCGGTGCGCGGTTCTTCAACTAACTATGCAACCCTTCAGTCATGGCAAACAGCCAGTAGTCAGGATGCAAACAGCCGTCCATCAAACCCTCAGTTTGATCCTGATAACCCCTTAAATATCTTAACCACTGTTCCCACCCCGGCTGAAGGAAAAGCTGTAGCCCTTCCTTATGTAACTACAGATATCTATGGAACTGTTAGAAATGCTTCCACCCCGGATATTGGAGCTCACGAAGGCAATTTTATGGTAGAATTGCAATGTCAAACACCTACAGCCCAACCCACGAATCTTGTTTTGATTCCTTATTCAACTTCCATAACCGGTAGTTTTACGGCAAGTTCTCCTGCTGCTGAAGGATATTTGGTTATTGGTCATCAAAATGCTACGCTAACCTTTAGCCCTGTGGATGGAATATATTACAGCCCTGCACAGAATTTGGGTAATAATGAAATAGTCCTAAGTTTTGGGGCATCCACAAGTTTCACGGCAACAGGTCTTACTGCCAATACACAATATTATTGCACTATCTTTGCAATGAACATCAATGGCGTGGGAGCTCCCAAATTTAATCGGACCAGTCCTTTAACCGGAACTCAAACAACATTGCCTGCTGCTCCAGCTGCACCTTCTGCTTTTACAGCCACGGCATACAGTAGCAGTCAAATAAATTTAAGTGTAACAGCTACTGCCAATATTATGGTTGCCTGGAGTTATAACAGCACTTTTGGAACACCCTTAGCTACCGGTTATAGCATTGGTAATCCAATTACCGGTGGTGGCACTGTTCTTTATATGGGACCTGCTTCAGGGCTTACCAGCCATACCGGTTTAAACGATGGAACCACTTATTATTATAAGGTATGGAGTTATCTTACTGCAGAACGAACTACTTACTATTCCTTCTCTGCCAGTGGCTTAACTGCTAATGCTTCAACTCCGCAAAACCCGGCTACTTTGCCTTTAACCGAAACCTTTGAGGTTTGGCCCAATCATTGGACTGTAGTAAATGGAACTCAAACAAATCAATGGTATGTGGGGACAGCAACTCACTATGCAGGAAACCAATCCGCTTATGTCACTAATGATAATGGTGTTTCCAATGCTTTCACAAATACAACATCATCCGTAGTTCATCTGTATCGGGATATAACCTTCACTTCCGGGGCAGCGGATTTTGAGCTCAGCTTTATGTTCAAATGTGGTGGTGAATCTACTTATGACGGATTGAAAGTATTTCTTGTGGATCTTACAACTACCCCTGTAGCAGGAACTGATTTAAGTTCAGGACAGATCGGAAACACTTGGTATAATCTTACTACGGATTGGACAAGAATCGCTATCCCAATTAGCGGCGACTTGGCTGGGACTACCAAACGCTTGGTCATAACCTGGAAAAATGATGGTTCCGCAGGTGTTCAGCCACCTGCTGCCATTGACAATTTGAATTTAGAAGCTTATTGGGTAGCCAAACCTACAGGACTGACGGCAACAAATATTACGGAAACATCTGCCATTCTTAACTGGACAAGTAGTTTATCCACTTTTGACCTGGAATGGGGAGCTCTTGGTTTTGTTCTTGGCACAGGAACTTTACTTAATAATATAAGCAAGCCCTACTCTCTGAATGGTTTAACTTCTTCTACCGGTTATGCTTATTATGTAAGAGCCAAAGACGCTGACAATAATAGTGCCTGGACGGGACCTTATAGTTTCTACACTGCTTTCCCGATTCCCTATACAACCAATTTTGATGCTGATACTAATCCTGCATTCGGTTGGTGGACTGTGATAAACTCAGTTTCTACTTATGCGGTTGTGAATGTTTCTACTACTTCCCCTCATTCCTCACCTAATAATATCTATATGTATAATCCTTCCAGCAACCCGGGAGCGTTAGTTAGCTTAGTAAGCCCGGCATTTAACTCGGCATTGAATAATTTATACTTAAGATTCTGGGCAAGAGGAACAGCTGGTCGTAATCTTTATGTTGGTGTTGTAGATGGTTTAAGCTCCAGTTCTACATTCACTCAGGTTGCCGCTATCCCTCTAACTACTACTGATACAGTTTATACAGTTGATTTATCCAGCTATGCAGGTAGCGGACAGTATGTGTCCTTCCGTTTGGATACCAGTGATAATGTAACCCAATATGTTTATTTAGATGATGTTACCGTCGCTACCAGACCATATAATGAATTGGCTGTAACTGCATTTACGGCAACTCCTCTGTATAAATTTACCGAAAGTGAATTAACTTTTAACTTTACGGTAAAGAACAATGGCACTAATTCCAGCGGTAAAAATGTTACTATCAAACAAGGTGAAACAACCATCGGAACAATTCCGGTTGGCAATCTTAGTCATCTTTCCTCTGTGAATTTAACCTATAACTGGACTCCTGATACTGCCGGAACCTTTACCTTCACTGCAGAATTACCTGCTGATAATGATCTTACTGATAACACTGCTACTCTTACCAATGTAGAAATCTTTGCTGCAGGAACTCTTGCTGAAGGTTTTGAAGAAATTGTCTTTCCTCCAGTGCGCTGGGTTGCTTGGCAAGGTGAAGGTCAAAATGCCTGGCAAAGAACAACAGCCAGTAATTTTGATGGAACAGCAGCAACGGGTCTGGTCTTAACTACTACTAATAGCAGTTCCTATCTGGCAACGCCTCAATTGATCTTCTCTCCGACAAGCAATTCGGTAACTTTCTATGCGCGTTCAACTGTTGCCAACCTTCAGCTGCAAGCATATTACGGAACCAGCATAGATGGAACTGGCTATACTGCTTTAGGAACTCCTTTCACTCTTACTACCACTTACACACAATATACCGTTCCAGGCACAGCTTCCTTGAGTGGTAATTACAGAATTGCTTTCCAAGGCATTCCTAATGGAACTTCTGGCACTGTCTATATGGATAAAGTAATTGGACCCATAATCTTTATCCCGGCTGAAGCTCCCGGTCCTGCTGCCTTAGTAACTCCTTTAGCTAATGCAGTTGTTAATCCTGCTTCTGTAATTCTTAGCTGGACTCCTCCCACTTCCGGTGGAGAAGCAATCGGCTATTATGTAAGAATTCTCTGTGATTCGTTAAATTATCTTATAGAAGATGATGATGAAGCAACTAACAATGCCTTCTGGTCTATGACCGAAGAACTAAGCTTTGATGTATATAACGAAGGACAATTGCTTAATTACAATACGAACTATTACTGGCAAATAATCCCTTACAACGATGGAGGAAGGACACGCCTTTCTTCTTGTTTGCCGAGAAAGTTAACTACAATTAAGCAAATTTCTGCTCCAACAACCTTAGCTTTGGGTACTCTTTTTGCCGGAAGAACAAAAACAGGAGAAATAACTGTTCAAAATGTAAGCCCGTCACAATCTTTAACCTTTAGTGCTGCAGGTGAGCATTTTGCTTTTGGTGGAACTCCACCTTATACTATTCCTGCCAATAGTTCTATGCAATTAGCCTACACCTTCTCTATTCCAACGGATTTAGGAGCTTATAGTGGAGTTATTACATTTACTCAACCCACTCCTCTTCCCGGTTCTGTTCTTACCATCCAGGTTTCCGGAACAGTGGTTGAAGACCCAACCATTTCTACTCTGCCTTTCTTTGAGGGCTTTGAAGTTGGTAATACTGATGCTTCTACTACTATTAAAAACTGGACACAGGTTACCGGACCTGCATATACATCATATTACTGGACAGCGAATTCTTCTCAGACCGGCTATAATAGAACTCCCAGAACCGGTTCTTTTAATGCTACCTTACATTACAGCGGACAGTCCTGGTTATTCCGTCCCATTGAGTTAATTGCTAACACTACTTATGAAATTGGGCTGTGGACTCGTCAGGATGGTGCTACAGCTGCAAATGCAAAAATGATGGTCAGTTATGGTAGTGCTCCTACAATTGCCGGAATGACTAATCCCATTATCCCTCAAACCGGTATTATCAATGGTGATTATCAACACTTAGCTGGAACCTTTACTCCTACCACCAGCGGAACTTATTACATTGGGATTAATGGGTGGATTAATAGTACTCCCTGGTATATCAGTTTGGATGATATCAATATTCGCGTCTTCCCTACAGAACCAGAATTTTCCATTTCCCCTGCTGAAAGTAATGTTACCTATCCGCTAACTGTTATCAATCAAACCTCTACTAAGCAGTTCACTATTACCAATACCGGTGTTGGCACTCTTACTCTTAATAGTATTATCGTTAACGGAAGCTATTATTCTTTGTCTCAGGATGCCAGTGACTATACTCTTGAAAGTAATCAATCTACTACCTTTAAAGTTGCTTATACTCCTTTAGTGGCAACTACCGGTTCAGAAGTTCACACAGGTACCGTTACTATTACTTATGGTGAGCCAGCTTCCAAAAATATAATGAGAAGAAGTTCATACACTGTTAATCTTAGTGGAACCTGCACTGACCCTCGTATTTATCCACCCTACACTCAGAACTTTGATGGAGTAACTACACCCAATCTGCCTTTGGGCTGGACCGGATACATTAATTCCACCTCCACTTCTGCTTATGTGCAAACGATAACTTCCTACCCGGTAAGTTCACCTAATTCTGTATATTTAACTAACAGTTCAGATGCTTCGGCAGATTTACGACTCATTAGTCCCCAAGTTATGATCCCTATGAATCAAGTGAGATTAAGTTTTTCTGCGCGTGGTTCATCTGCTGGCTATACATTATTAGTAGGAACTTCATCAACTGCTGACGGAACCGGTATCTTTACCCAGTTTGCTTCCATAACTGTAACTGCAACTCATACTGTTTATAGTTACAAACTGAATAATTACTCCGGAAGCGATCAATATATCTGTTTTAAGCATGGTTTGGGCGGAACATATCGTTCGTTATATATTGATAACATCCAGGTAGAACAATTGACTGATAACGATTTAGCTGTAACCAAGCTAACGGGTTCTTCTGCAATATTAGTTGGTAATCAAAGTTCTTATTCTGTAAGCGTTCAAAATAAAGGACTTCTTACTCAGAATAACTTTGAAGTGCAACTGCGGGTTGGTGAAACAATCCTTTCTACTTATCCTGTAACCGGTGCTAATCTTGCTTCTGATTCTACAGCCATTTATCAGCTGAATTGGAATCCTTCTTCAACTGGTACATACAGTATATATGCTAAAGTGATTCTTGCAGGAGATACACAACCCGCTAATGACATTTCGGCTCTTATGACAGTAGTTGTTTTACCTGAGGATACATATTTCCCAATTGCCGGTGATATACAAACAACTACTTCAACAGGTTCATACCCTGTACATTATTTGTGGAAAAACAGCATTTCGGAAACAATATACTCCGCTCAGGAAATGCAAATGACAGCTGGAACTATAGCAGGTATCTATTATTACTCTACCTCCACTGTTGTGCAACAAGATAAACCTATCAAAATCTGGATGAAAAACACAACTGAATCTTCAGTTCAAAATGCTTTCCTCAGCTTTACCGATTATATTCAAGTTGCCGATGCTGTGATAACAGTACCCATCGGACGCGCAGAGATATTCATTCCCTTCAATACTCCTTTTGCCTATACAGGTAACAATCTGGCAGTGAGAGTAAATCGTCCTATGGATACTTCATATTTGAGTGGAACCAGTTTCTACACGCAAACTTTAGGAACTACCGATTATCGGACAAGGTATATGTTTAGCGATACTGTTATTATTAATCCTCAAGATCCTGCAGCTTCGGGACTTACTCCCTATACAGCAACTGCCATCCCTCTTACAAAGTTTGCTGTTACTTCTGCCACACCTGTAGAAGTTAGTAGCCCTGTAGTTTCTATAACTTCTACTACTTCAGGTGTTCAATTAAGTTGGGGGCAAGTAACAAACGCTCAAGCATATAGAATCTATGTGTCTGACGATCCGTATAACTTCCCTGAACAAACTCCTGTTATTGTTAGAGAACCAAATCATAGCTATACCTATAATACAACCGGAGTAAATAAAAAATTCTTCAAAGTGGTGGCGGTTTCTTCTTACCGCAATTCCAATCTGAACCCTAATGTTGTAGATATGTTAAATCCTAACCCTGTAAATACTGACATTCCGGATAGGTCTAAAAAATAAAACTCCTGCTGCAAGCTGAACATAATAGGTCAGCTTGCGGCATACAAATTATCCAAGCCCCCGTTTTTTTTCCGGGGGCTTTTTGTTTTCAGCTTGTTTTGACTGCCAACTCGTAACATTTTTTATTGCCATCCACAACACTGGCAACCAAGTATTTTCTGGTCTCCAGCTTGTTTTGTCTTACAATTTTGCCACTGCCATCTCTGAAACCACAACCCGATGCTTGTTTTGACTTACAATTTTGCCACTGCCATCTCTGAAACCACAACCCACAAATTGCAAACACTTACATCCACACTACAAATGGTCTCCAAACTTCAAAATTGTGAGTTAAAACAAGAACCCCGCACACAAGCAACCGCGCTAAACCAACCCCACAATTTTCACAATCGTGAAAGAAAGTTTTTTTTCACATTTGCAGGGCTGGGTTGGAATTGTTCAGAAATAGAAACTTCGCGACGAATTTTTGTTTTAACACATCAGCTTGTTTTGACTTACAATTTTGCCACAGGCAAATTTGTATCCACATCCCACACATTGAGAACACTAACATCCACGCTACAACTGGTATCCTCTTTTCAAAATTGTGAGTTAAAACAAGAACCCCGCACACTGGCAACCGCGCTAAACCAACCCCACAATTTTCACAATCGTGAAAGAAAGTTTTTTTTCACATTTGCAGGGCTGGGTTGGAATTGTTCAGAAATAGAAACTTCGCGACGAATTTTTGTTTTAACACATCAGCTTGTTTTGACTTACAATTTTGCCACAGGCAAATTTGTATCCACATCCCACACATTGAGAACACTAACAACCGCGCTACAACTGGTCTCCTCATTTCAAAATTGTGAGTTAAAACAAGAACCCCGCACACTGGCAACCGCGCTACACCAACCCCACAAATTCCACAATCGTGAAAGAAAGTATTTTTTCAAACCAGCAGGAATGGGTTGGAATTGTTCAGAGATAGAAACTTCGCGACGAATTTTTGTTTTAACTCTAAACCGAGCTTCAGCTTTGACAGTATCGGACAAAAGATAAATTTCCTGTTACCTCTGCATATCGTTGCAAACCACATAAGGATCGGTTTAGAGTCAAAACTCCCCCGCTTTGACAGTATCGGACAATAAATAAAATTACCTGTTACCTCTGCATCTCGTTGCAAACCACAGAAGGATCGGTTTAGAGTCAAAACAAACAGCTTGTTTTGACTTACAATTTTGCTACTGCCATCGTTGAAAATACAACCCATAAACTGCAAACACTGGCAACCGAGTATTTTCTGGTCTTCTCATTTCAAAATTGTGAGTTAAAACAAGAACTCCGCACCCTTCCAACCGAGCTACACCAACCCCTCAAATTCCACAATCGTGAAAGAAGATATTTGTTCTCATTTGCAGGG
>DAONFA010000050.1 GCA_035403355.1 Candidatus Cloacimonas sp.
TGGAAGAGTAGGTCGCCGCCATCGCTAACGGCGTTTTTTGTTGCTGAAAATGCAAAAAATAGAATAGTTTAGAACTGGAGAGGGCAAAAGGACTGGAGGGATTTATTTTGTTGTTGCGTAGATAGGTTTTATGCTTTATTATATTATTTAGGTAGTAGAATAAAAATGCACGGATGTTAGAAATGCTTATTCGGATTAGTGTTTTACGGTAACAGAAAGGGATTGTTAGCGTGAAGATGATTGGAGAGTTAAAGTTAGGATAGATAGAAGAGCGGGTAGGGATAGTTAAAAGAGTAGTATTATCCTGATTTGTGGAATACTTCGTGCATAGAAAGAATATAGTGAATTAAATATATATCCTGGAGGATAAATGAGATTAACTCAAAACCGATTAGCAAGAATAGTTATTCTGATTGCGGGTTTATCCCTGATCAGTATTAGTATGTGGGCTGCTTTAGTGCAACCGGAGAATGCTTTGCTGGCTGCTAAAAACTACCTGAAAGGTATGGGGTTAAAGCATCAGGTTTATACTGATAGTGCTGAGCTTTATACTTACAACGGGGGAAAACTTCTGCCTCTTGAAGCTAATAAAATTGCGGCAGTGGAGCCGGCTCTTTATTATATTAGTTATACCAATGGTAATTATGCCGTTGTCTCAGCTGAGGATAATTTCTATCCTGTTTTGGCATATTCAGATGAAGGGATTACAACTTTAAAAAGTTTACCACCTGCTTTTTATTACTGGTTGGATAGTTATGCGGCACAAGTAATGCAGATAAGAGAAGCCAAGCTTTCTTATCCTGAAAATGTCCAACTTTGGCAGAAGTTACTTAGCGGCACTTACAGTAATGCGAGCAAAAATGAGCGTGCGATTAGTCCATTAGTGACTACAATGTGGGATCAGGGTTGGCCCTATAATGCTCTTTGTCCGGCTGATCAACAAGGTCCCGGTGGTCATGTTTATGCCGGTTGTGTTGCCACGGCAATGGGAATGGTGATGAAATATTGGAATCATCCTCAAACCGGTGTAGGTAGTGATAGCTACTATTGTGCCGGTTATGGTTATCAAAGTGCCAATTTTGGAAATACCACTTATTTATGGGATCAGATGAATGATACTGCCGGAAGTGACTATATACCCATAGCAACTTTATTATATCATTTGGGGGTATCTGTTCACATGGGTTATGCCGTAGATGGTTCCGGAGCTCAAAGTTCTGATGCTGCAGTTGCTTTGGTGGATCATTTTCGTTATCCCGGTGCGCAGTATATACAAAAATCAAGTTACAGTGATACTAATTGGAACAGTTTAGTTACCGCTCAGATAGATAATGGTTGTCCTGTTTATTACAGTGGCTATGATCCTGTAGAAGGTGGTCATGCTTTTGTTGCTGATGGTTATGATGTTGCCAATCATTTTCACTTTAATTTTGGTTGGAGCGGTAGCGGTAATGGCTATTTTTACACAACTAATATAAGCGGTTTTACACAAAATCAGGGTGCAATTGTTAATACCATTCCTGAGAATTACAGCATAGCCAATGTGCCTGTCCGGATAACAGCTATGGATACTAATGCCGGAGATAATTTTACCGTTAGTATCAAAACGAATCCTCTTCTAGGCAGTTGGAATGTGAATCATTACGATTTTAACTTTTACTATGATAATTCTTTCGTAGATTATATAGGATATTCCGTCTCTGGAACTATTTCCGAAACAGGCACAACTACCGTTTCCGAAAGTTCTCCCGGGGTAATCAGCGTGGATTGGAATAATGCCAGCAGTGTTATTGGTGGAGGTTTATTGATAAACTTTACTTTCAGAGCCAGAGATGTGGGGGACTATCTGTTCTATATGAGTATGAATTATAACACTACTCCTATTACCAATGTGAATGATATAATGGTTCATTCTTCTGCTCCCGTAGCTACAATTGCCGAAAGTCAACTATCTTTAACCAATATTATGCACCTTGCATATAATACAATTGGCAGCACTCAACTGAATACAACTTATTTACTTCCTTCCTGGAATATCAGACATTATCAAGGCAATATAAACTATAATCCAGCCAAACTTGAATATGCGGGAATTACTACCGAAGAAACAATTAGTGCCGGTTGCGAAGTTAATGTTGATTCCTCTACTTCAGGAGTTATAACTATTACTGCCAATTCTACTGCTGCTCTATTTGGTTCGGGACCGCTAATAAAAGTTAAATTCAAAGCTATAGGCAATACCGGTTCTATGTCTGTAACGCAGATTTCCCTAAGTGATTTCTTATATAATACTACAGCCATAGCGCAAGTTGGTTCAGCCAATGTAATTCTTTCTGCTTATACAGACATTGAAGACGAAGTTATCGCAGTTCCACAACCCAAGCTGGAAGTGTATCCTAATCCGTTCCGGGACAATGCAGTTCTGAAATTTACAGGAACCAGCAAGGCAACAGTGCAAGTAGAAGTTTATAACCTTAAAGGACAGCTGGTAAAAGAATTGCAGATTAGTGATCCGCTAAATTCACAAATTCAATGGAATAGAATTGATACCAAGGGTAGAACTGTTGCGGATGGAATATATTTCCTGCGTTGGCAGCAAGGAGAACAAAGTGGCACTAATAAGGTGTTAATAATCAAATAAATATAATGTTTAATAAAATGAAAGCCCCTGTTGTAAGGGGCTTTTTTAATTTCCAGACATTTGTTGACCGGGAGGTCAACTTTCCGAAAAAAGGGTAAGAAGTAGTTGACCAGGAGGTCAACTTTCCGAAAGAAGGGGTGAAAAGTAGTTGACCGGGAGGTCAACTTTCCGAAAAGAAGCGGGAGGTAGTTGACCAGGAGGTCAACTTTCCAAAAAAAGGGTGAGAAGTAGTTGACCGGGAGGTCAACTTTCCGAAAAAAGGTTGAGAAGTAGTTGACCGGGAGGTCAACTTTCCGAAAAAAGGGTGAGAGTTGTAATGAGCAGAAGGAATTTACCAATCTGATTTCCCTGATAGTAGTATTAGGGTTTGTTATGAAACCTTCTATCCCTCTTTACTAAATATACTACTGCTCTTTGTCTCTTTGTTCAATAAACTACTGCTCTTTGTCTCTTTGTTCAATAAACTACTGCTCTTTGTCTCTTTGTTCAAAAAGAGTATTTCTTTCGTGTTTTGCCAAAAAATCCCGAATCTCTTTTTCAGCTCTCATAAAATCCTCCTTACTCTGCACCGGAATTGGATCGGAGTAAATCATTGTGATTTTAGCAAAAGGTTTGGGAAAGCGAAAACGATCCCAGGATTTAAACAGCCATTCTTTATCGGCATTAACTGCCACAGCCACTATCGGAATTTTTGCCAGATAGGCAATTTGGAATAAGCCCGGATGAAAGGTGTAGCAGGGACCCTTCGGACCGTCTGGAGTAATAGCAAGAGAGATTTTTTCGGCTATTTTGATCATTTCTCTCATTGCCGCTGAACCCTTAGAAGAACTTGAACCCCGAATGGGAACATATCCCAGCTCGGACAATGGTCCCGCAATTAATTCTCCATCCTTGGAAGAAGAAACCATAACAGCAGCGCCGTGATAAATTCTTTGGAGAGTCATCAGCAAAAGATTTCTATGCCAGAACATATAAATGCAGCGAAGATTATCGGAGGACTCTTGATTGATTACTTTAAACTTGATGGTTTTGCGTAAAAGTAAGAGCAACCAGGCACCCAGTTTTCGTTCCAGATAGAATAGTATTTTAGCCATAGGTATCAAACAGGTGATGGATTATTTTAGGCATTTCTATGGAGGGATGCTTATCGCTTAACATTGCTCTCAATTTAAGAAGTTCTTTCCGAATGGCAGCATTTTTTTCCGGATTATCCAAAATCCGTTTGCAGGCATTGTAGATATTCTCAGGGTTCATATCTTTTTGAACCAGTTCAGGTAGAATATCGGCATTCAAGACAATATTAGGCAATCCTATTTTTTTTATGCGGACAAAGTGTTTGCCAATCAAATAGGAAAGCCAGGATGATTTATAACATATAACCATTGGCGTTCCGATGTAGGCAGCTTCCAAGGTTACGGTTCCGGAAGTGCAAATAAGCGCTTCACAGTATTTCATCATTTCATAGTTATAGCCATCTATAAGCTTGATCTGTTTATAGTTTTCAATATAGCTCATATACAGTTGGTGATTTACACTGCGGGATTTGGAAAAGAGTAGTTCATATTCGTTAGTGTCCCACTTTGCCACAGTTTTCAAATAAACCGGCAGCATTTTAGTTATTTCATTATTTCTGCTGCCGGGGAAAAAACCGATCCACTTCTTATCAGGATTAATACCAAAAAAGCGGGCAAAGGACTCACGGTCAAGCTCAAACTTTATTTCTTCAGCTATAGGATGGCCTACATAGACGCTATTGATATCGTGAATTCTAAGTAGTTCTTCTTCAAAAGGCAGAATGCAAGCCACATAACGAACGGAATCCTTCAGCTGATAGACCCTTTTATGCTTCCATGCCCAAAATTGAGGACAGATAAAATATAGCACCGGAATACGCATTTCATCTGCCATTTTGGCAATTCTTAAATTCAAACCCGGATAGTCAACCAGGATAGCAAGGTCAAATTTCTCTGTAGAAAACAGTTTACTTATTTTCTGCTGCACTTTGAAAAAGAAGAAAAGATGTTTTAACACCTCCACAAAACCCATAACGGCAAATTTATCAAAAGGAAAGATTGGCTTCAAACCCTGCCTTTGCATCCGCGGTCCGCCAATACCAATATGAGTGAGATTGCCAAATTTATCGTTTAATGCTTTCATCACCAGTTCGGAATGCAAATCGGCAGAACTTTCCCCCGCCAACCAGAATATTTTATAGCTATCTTTCCGAATCATAAAGCTAAAGTCCCCATTAACGATAAGATAGTAACGATTACCGCAGCAATAATAACTCCTCCAAGAATACAAAACATTGAACGCCAAAATCTTAACCCAAATATATTAGCTGCTAAGGCACCTGTCCAACCCCCGGTTCCTGGAAGAGGAATACCTACAAATATAGCTAAACCGATTTCTTCATATTTTTCTATGGATTTACTTTTCTTTCGGGTTCGGGTAAACAACCATTCAGTAAATTTACGCCCAATCTTCACTTTACTGATAAGATTAAAAAACCAGTCAATCAATAACAAAATGAAGGGGATAGGCAGCATATTGCCAATGATGGATAAAACTGCTGCTTCCAACCAGGGAATATTAAACAGGAGAATAGCTACAGGAATACTTCCCCGCAATTCAATTACTGGAATCATTGAAATTATCACTACAATTAACTCAGGTGCAACACCTTTCTCTTTCAACCAGGCAACTGTTTTATCAGCTGTTGTGTTACAAAACAGGGGCTGTGATAGAATTATTATCAACAGCGTTAGCAGAATCTTTTTTAACAGGTTATTCAACTTTGCTCCCTCAATCGCTTTATGATAAATCCATTTGTAGAACAGCTATATTTTGTCAATAATTTGTGTATCCGTAATGTTGACATCCCTGTCAACCCAAGCCCCGTAAAGTTGACATCCTTGTCAACCCAAGCTCCGTAATGTTGACATCCTTGTCAACACTGTAAATGCATCATCTATCCCTCAACCTTAAAAATATTAATATTCCTCTTGACAAATCCTCAATAATGTTTATATTGTCTTTTAGATATTTGAAGGAGATTAATATGTATTTGGCAACCTGTCCTATTTGCAAAGGTGAGCTGAAAATTAACGAACTGCACTGTCCTCATTGCAACATAAGTTTTAAGGGCAGTTTTGAAAATAGTTGGCTGGCAGAACTGGATGCCGGTCAATTGGAGTTTATCCGTTTATTTTTAATCGTTCAGGGAAACCTGAAGGAGCTTCAAAATCAATTGGGAATATCCTATCCCACAGTAAAAAATCGCTTAGGAGAAATTATCGGAATAATCACTAAAAAAGAACCTGTAACCGATACGGTGATTGATATTCTTTCCGATTTAAATGAGGGCTTTGTAGATGTAGAAGAAGCAATTTCTATGATTGAACAAAGGAGGAAAAAATGAACAAATTCAATCTGGAGAAAAAATGGGTTTTTGAACCCTTGAACAAAGTAGTGATTGAGAATCACTTGGCTAAATTATTCTTACAGGCAGGTGCCGAAAAAGAAGTTTGTCTGCAAGGAACTATCAATTTTAACCGTTTTCAGGACGATTTCCATGCAGATGATAATATTCAATCTGATTATCAGGAAGGGGTTTTAAAGATTAGTTTACCGGAATCTGATTCTGATGAATTCAGAGATGCTGTTTTTACGGTAACCATTCCTGAAGGTGTTTATCTGCAGATTATAACAGATAATTATCCTGTAAACTTGGATAACCTGACAAACAAGCTTAAAGTTCTAAATGAAAATGGTCCCGTTTATCTGCAAAACTGTAAAGGCGATATGCACCTGGAAAGTGAAAATGGCTTAATTCGCCTGTCTAATTGTGAAGGGGACATTTTTGCCAAGTTGGAAAACGGTCCCTTTTACGCTTCCAAAATTAGTGGCAAGACATTGCATCTGGAAAATGAAAACGGTCCTGTAAAAGTGCGGGTAAGTTCATATCCCGAAGTAGAAATAACTTCCGAAAACGGACCTCTTTATTTGGAAACCGTTCCTCTGGAAAATGGCAATTTTCAGTTAAAGACCGAAAACGGTTCTATCAATCTGATTCTTCCCGATGATTTTGATTTTGCTTTGCAAGCCATTACTCAATGGGGTAGAATTAAGACCTCTATAGATTTACCGGTTACGGTTGAGGATAATATATACTCCATCCAGAACGGCGAAGGAAAAGTTAAAATTAAGGCAATCACAGATAACGGCACAATTAAAATTAATGCTGAATCACGGCTAAATCTGGACTTTGTGAAATATAAGATGGAGCAAATTAGAATTGCTCTGCTGAAAGTGAACTCCGAAGAAGAAAAGCAGAAAGTGGTGGAAATGGTTAATAAGGTCGTTGCTTACATAAATGGTATTGCCGGCTCAATTAAAGAGGAAAATATAAAGGAAAAACTTACTACCGCTACTGCTAAACTGAAGGAATTGATAGAGAACTTTGATTTCCGCGCCACTAATGACAAAGTGCTCAAGAATTTGGAAGATATTGTCACGCAAATACAGGATGCCCTTAAAGAAGGAGTTAAAAACCTGCGTGAAAGTGTGTATGACTTCAAAAAACATCATTTTCATACCGAATCGGTAACTGCCTATATTAAAAAAATTCTGGATTCACCTCAAATTAAACCCTATCTGGGAGGAGAACACAAGAAAAAAGAAAAGGAAAGCTCTATAGACCATAGCCGAATGAAAATTCTGGAAATGCTGGAAGCAGGAAAAATTACTGCCGAGGAAGCAGAACGGCTGTTAAAAGCTATTGGGAAAGAGTAAAAAGGTCGGGAGGACGAGAAGTCCAGAAACCAAGAAGTTGAGAGGTCAAGAGGAATGCCTGCTGTGACTTAAAACCGGTTTTTAATAGCTAGGTCAAAATTTTTACACCTGCAGCATATTTTTTACCTGCCTTCGCTTTACACAGTCAGCCCAAAGACCGGTTTTGAGTTACAGCAGAAAAAGCAGATACAGTGTGGATGGCAATAAAAAATGATACGAGTTAGCAAGCGAAAAGTGATACACCTGAAAAAAAATGGGAAAACAAACTCTTCGCCTTTTACTTTTTGCTTATAAGCCCCTTAGAGCGACACAATAATAGCGATGGTGGCGTAAGTCCCTCGGAAAATTTTCCGGAATAAACGACGTCCTCGTCGTTTCCTGTCCTCAATGTAAGTTAAAGGGAATTAAAATGTTTAGAAGGTTTAGAGGGTTGATGTTTCTTATGAACGACGAGGATGTCGTTCTTCCAAA
The DNA here is from genome assembly GCA_035403355.1 of Candidatus Cloacimonas sp. Taxonomy (NCBI): domain Bacteria; kingdom Pseudomonadati; phylum Candidatus Cloacimonadota; class Cloacimonadia (SeqCode); order Cloacimonadales (SeqCode); family Cloacimonadaceae (SeqCode); genus Cloacimonas (SeqCode); species Cloacimonas sp. (SeqCode). The sequence continues at coordinate 7,907 of DAONFA010000050.1, forward strand.
TAAAAAAAGCCCCTAAGGGCGAGATCGGATGGTTGACCTCCTGGTCAACCCCTTCTTGTGCTTGAACGACGAGGATGTCGTCCCTCCGAAAAAAAAGCCCCTAAGGGCGAGATCGGATGGTTGACCTCCTGGTCAACTCCTTTTTGTGCTTGAACGACGAGGACGTCGTTCTTCCTGAACAAAAAGCCCCTAAAGGCGACACAATAATAGCGACGGCGGCGTAAGCCCCTCGTAGTTATAAATTAATAATATCAAGGAGAAAATGCCTGCATCGTTTTGTCATTTGGCTGTTCATATCGTTTTTTCTACCAAAAATCGTAAGACCTGGCTGAAAAAACCACTTGCTGAAGAAATGCATGCCTATATCTATGGTTTAATTATAAATTTAAAGGGCATACCTCTTGCCATTGGTGGAATTGAAGACCCCATATTCTTTGCCTGGTTCCTAAAGAACTAAGTATGGTGGAATTTATAGCAAAATTAAAAGCATATTCCAGTAAATGGTTCCGGGAAAAGACCAAATTGTATTTTCATTGGTAGGATGGTTATGCTGCATTTCCCGAGGGGCTTACGCCACCATCGCTATTTTTGTGTCGCCCTAAGGGGCTTTTGGGCAGAGGGCAGAGAGCGGAGAGATATTTTTCTCATTTCCCGAGG
>DAONFA010000051.1 GCA_035403355.1 Candidatus Cloacimonas sp.
TTATACTACCCTAAATGTAGACTTATACTACCCTAAATGTAGACTTATACTACCCTAAATGTAGACTTATACTACCCCTGCAGCTGCTATATTTCTATTTCTATACCGGCTATTGTTTTTCCCGCTCCCTTGTATTTCTTAAAGCTTTTAATATACTTCCTTTTTCCGCTCGCCCATTGTGTTAATAGTGTGTCTATATCCTTCTTTATTATCCGGGTTACTGCTTCCGGTGGATCTTTAAGCCCCATAAGTTCGTATATTGTAGAATAGCTGCGTCGCTTCTCATACCTGCCCTTGTTTTTTTCTTTTTCTGATCTCATATATTCAATTTGTTTTATTAACTTTCTTTTCAATACAATAAAATTCTGTGTATTTCTACGGGTATCTGTGGTGTTTAAAAGCTTTTTGTCGATCTGTGTTATTTGCCCCATTAGTTTACTATAATAATAATATAAAGGCGGAAATCCTATATAATAACCGTCTACTTTATGCCCGCCTGCAGTTCCTCTCATCTTTGTAGCGTTTACTACATAGCCCTCTAATAAAGCGTCTTCTTGCTTTATATTTAGCCCTTTATGTTTCTTTGCCTGGTCTATAAAGTCTATTTTTGCCGTTAATAATCTCATTTTTTCTATTGCCGCTTCTACTTCCGCTTCTTCCTTTTTGGTTACTTTAACGGTTTTTGTAATTCCTGCAAATTCCCTGTATATTTGTGCTAATGTAAAAAATGTTTGCCCCGGATCGGCTGCGTCATATAGTGAGCCTATGCTTTCCTCTAATTCTATGTCATATTCTGTTAGCCCCAGCTGCTCCGGCTTTGTTATAGATCCGGTTTGCATAGAAGGCGGATATATAGAAGCGGTTACTAATGCGCCGTTGCCTACTTTAATTTTTAAAGGCTTTCCTTCCTTGCCCTTCGCTGCTATTTGTAGCTGGCTTCTCGCTACTTTATTTGTTGTTAACCTTGTTGTTTTAGGGTTTGAGCTGGCTATATTGCCTTCCCATAAGTCTAATATTTCCGCCGCCTGTTCTTCTTCCGCTTTTACGCTGGGCGCAAACTCTGCGGCTATTAGTTCTTTTAACCGGTCTTTTTCTTCCTGTAAAATTGTTTCCCCTGTTTTTGGAAGCCTGCCTTGTTCTATAAGCAGTTCATAAACAAAAACAAATTCAAAAAAATAATTAAAGCCCTTCCCCTCAAAGCCTGGCTTTGTTCGATTTATTTCTTCATGTACAAATTGTAAATAGTCTTGACAATGTGCGCCCAGCCCTGGGCAGTTTGCCGCAAAATTTTTATAATATGCGGCTTTTGCGTATTTTTCTTCTTTGGTGGCGTATACCCCGCTTTTTGCGTTTTCAATTATTTCCGCCGAGTGCTGCTGAATTATAGATAATATATTCCCCCGGCGTTCCCATGTGTCCCCCGGTGATCCTGGGCTTATATTATCGTTATAACCATAGCCGCCCGATCCGTCCGGGTGTTTCACGGCATAAAAGCCCGGTATTCCGTCAACTTCTTTTTTGTGCGCTTCTAATTCTTCCCCCGTCCAGGTTTCCGCTGTCCATTCTTCCGGCTGCGGATCGGCTGCGCCTGTTTTTGGTGTGGTGTCTGCCATTCTGCCCGCTCCCCTTGCTTTTTCATTTTATCGGTTGTTATGTGCTTCCCTGTGTTCAATAGCTTTTCTTTTAATATAGGTTAGCCTGTAAAAATAATTTCTATTGCCTGTATTCCCGTTGTTTTCGCCTGTTGGTGGTTTGTTTCCCGCTCGCTGTGTTCTGTGTGTCCTTTTTCTTTGTTTCTATGTCCGCTAATGGTAATTAGTACCCATACAATACTATTTTACTTTTTCCCCGGCTTTTTGTCCGGCTGCGGATCGGTGAAGCTTGCCCCTTGTATGTATTGTTTTATGTTTTCTTCCGTTATGTGATATACCCCGCTAATTCTTCGAGCGGGCAGTTTATTAGCCGCTATATAATTAAATATCGTTGCTTTGCTTAAGCCCAGCATTTCCGCCGTTTCCTCTACGGTGTAAACCTTTACCCCCAAAATTTCCCTCATGCTTCATCTTCCCCCTGTCTTTTTATTTTGTCGGCTTCTATTAGATCGTTTATAAATTCGGTTATACTTTTCCGGTCATACCATGCCGCTTCTTGTAAATATTCTTTGTATTGCGGGCGTAATTTTAAATTTACCCGGTAATGTTCCGGCGGTGGCGCTGCTTTCTTCTTCTTGCCCTGTGTGCCTTTTGTGTCCTTTGTGTCCATTGTGTTAAAAAATTTATCCGCTGCGCTTTTGCCTTTAAAGTCTTTTGCCATTATTCCCGCTTCCTCTCTTTATTTGGTTTTTAAATATTCGTTTATAAAGGCTGTATAGTCAATCGCTGGGTTGCTCCGGGGTGCGCTGGTGTATATGTCTTCCTGTAGCGTCTGCGCTTCCTTTATGGCTATACCTTCCCTTATTACCGTCTTAAATAGCCTTGCCCCTATGTGATCCGCTGCGCCCTGTATGCTGTCTTTTAGATCCCGGCTTAATATTGTCCGGGCGTTGTAGCGTGTTATAAGTATGCCGTCTGTTTTTAATTCCGGGTTGCTGCGCCGTTTAATGGTGTTTATAGTGTCATAAAGCTGGGCTATTCCTTGCAAGCTGAATATATCCGCCCCCAGGGTAATAATAACATCTGTTGCGGCTGTTAAAGCGTTTATGGTTAATACTCCCAGCTGTGGCGGTGTGTCAATAATGATATAATGGTAGTTATTTATTACAGGCTTTATAGTTTCCTGTAAAAGATATTCCCAGCCTTTGGCTTTAAACTCAAGATCCGCCCCGGATAGCTGCGGGCTGCTTGCCATTATATCCCCCTGCGCCGTTGCCTGGATCGCTTCCCCGGCTATTGCCGTTCCCTTTAGTGCTTCATATAATCCCGGCTGCTTTGTATCTGCGCCCATTATATAGCTTATGTTTCCCTGTGTGTCTGCGTCTATGGTTAGCACCTTGTAGCCCTTCCGGTGCAGCCCTGCCGCTAATGCTGCCGCTGTTGTAGTCTTCCCTACTCCCCCTTTTTGGTTTGCTATTGCGGTTATTCTTGTTTTCATTCTGCCCGCTCCCCTTCTTACTATAGCGTTCTTTTCTATGGCTGCGGGCGGGTTATTCGCCCGCCCTGCTTTTCCCCGCCTATGCTTCCGCCTTTTTGTAGCCTTCTAATTGTGCTATTATTCCTTCAATATCAAAATAAACATCTTCTAAAATATCCATTTTTATTTTATTCCGGTTATACTCCCATGCAATAGCAAAGCGTTCTTCTTCTATGTCCCTGTTGTATTTCCTGTATAATTAGCCCTGCGTTCCTGGTTAGCCGTTCCAACCTGTTAATTTCGCTGTCAAATACTATTGCCGCCTGTTTACTTGTTAATGTGTCTGTCATTCTTTTTGCTCCCTTTCAATTTTTTATTATAGGCTGCCGGTGTTTGTTTTTGGCGTTCCCCCTTTTGGTGTGTGCTTTGTGTACTGTGTGTCTATGCTCTAAAATATCGCCCCGGCTATGCGTTCTTCGCTTTGGTTTTTTGCCCGGTCTATGTGGTGTAAATAAATCATTGTTGTATTTATGTTGCTATGCCTTAATAGCTGTTGCGTTTCTTCCAGGCTTCCGCCGTTTAATAGGTTTAGCGTTCCTGCTGTGTGCCTTAAGCTGTGGGCTGTTAGCATTTCGCTGTTATATCCGGCTGCAATAAAGCGGCTTTTAATTAGCCGGCTAATGCTTTTTGTAGTTAGCCTTCCGCCGTTGTTTCTGTCGCTGGCGCTTGTAAATAGCGGATCTGTGGCGGGTGCTTTGCCCCTGGCTTTAAGATATGCCCTTATTGCTTTTTCTACGGGCGCTGGTAGCTTTATATATTCGGTTTTTTCTTCCCTTCCTTTTCCCTGTATATATAAAACTGTATTGTCCCCGGCTGCCCTTATATCCCCTATATTTGCCCGCTGCAACTCTATTGTTCTTAATCCGCCGGTTACTGCAAGCGCTAAAATTGCATAGTCCCGCCGCCCCTGTGTGTCCTTTGTGTCTATGCTGTTTAATATGTCCTTAATCTGCGCCGTTGTTAAAGCGTCTTTTTTGTGTTCCCTGTCGAGCTTTGCGCCTTTGATATGATCCGCTATATTATTATATAAGCCTTCCTGTTCCAGCCATGCAAAGAATAGCCGTACAGCTGTTATATATGCCTGTGTGGTGCTGGGTTTGTGTGTTGCCTTCAGCTGTTCCCTATAGGCTAAAATGTCCGAGCGGGCGGGCTGGGTTATCCCTGCCGCCTGTAGCCATGTTATAAACTGCTTAAGCGCCCGGCGGTATGTTTCTACCGTCTTTGGGCTGCCGTCTATGTAATTTATAAATCTGTTAAATAGATCCGCTGTTATGCCTTGCTGCGCCTGTAATTGGTTAGCGGCTGCGGTTGTTAATGCGTTCATATTAAAGCCCCTTCCCTGTGTGTCCTGTGTGTGTCTTTTTTTAACTTATCTTAATTATACGCCTTTGTTTTTGTTTGTCAATAGTTTTTATAAAATTATTTTGTGTTTGTGTGTCCTTTGTGTTATTATTTGTTTATAAAATAAGAGCGGGTAGCTGTTACGCTTTCCCGCTCGCTTATTTGTTGCCGGTGGTTTAATTGCCCCTGCTTTGGCTGGTTTCATATAGCCGCTGGCGTGCCGTTGTATTATAGTAGCTGTTCCCGGTTAGGTCTGCGATAATGTCAAGCGCCTGTATAAGTAAATACATTTCCGGGCTGTGGTTTTCGATCCCGTTTATCAATTCTTTTTCTTTTTGGTTTGTTGCCCTTATCTTGTTTAATTGCTGCTTTACTTTATATAGGTTGATCGCCCCGGCTTCTTCCGGTGGCGCTTCCGTGTTCAACTCGCCGCCCTGGTTAAACTGTTCTATTTCCTTGCTGTGTTGCTTTGCGTATTCTTCTAAAGTCATTCTGCGCCCCCTGTTATATTGTTTCTATTTTGTCTTCATCTTCCCCGCCGTCTTCGCTGAAGTGCTTATCCTCTAAAAATAGATCGTTTGCGCCGTAATAGTTGAAGCCTACGCTATAGGAGCTTTTCCCGTATCTGTTCTTTAAGCATACAAGCTCGAGCTTCCGGGGCGTTGCCCTTTTTGCTTCTTTTATTGCCTGCCGCTTTTTGTTTATATCTTTGTCTGTTGTAATTATTGAATTGGTGCTTATTGCACTTAACTGCAGCCCCCATACTACATCGGCGGTAGCTTCTATCCCGCCGCTTTCTTTTAGGCTTTCATAGTCAAATTGTGTCATATAATTAGATCTGTTTAAGCTGGATAATACTATAACGGTTAAACTCTGTTTGCTGCAAAGCCTGCGGATCGCTGTTACATTTTCATCTATTAGATCCCTGGCTGTTTGCCTGGCTTTTGGATCGCCCTGTATAATTTGCAGATAGTCTATAATTACTACGGGCTTTGTTTGGTATGCTTTTATATAGTCTTCTACCTCTTGTATTATAGTGTTTATGTTTGTTTCATAATTGCCCTGTATAATATTTATTCGGTCTTCTACCCTTTTTGTATAAACTTCAGCCGCTTTTATAACTTCCTGCGTTATCCTGCCGCTTCTTATGTCAAGGCTTGTTATATTGGTTTGTGGGTTTGCCTGCGCCGTTATTCTTGCTATGCTTTTGCTGGCTAATTCAAAGCGGCTTTGCTCCATGCTAAAATATATAATATGCTCCCCGGCTGCGGCTAATTGATCCGCTAACTGTAATATAAAGGTTGTTTTTCCCAGGCTGGGGATCGCCCCTAAAACATAAAGCCCCGGATATACCCCGCCCGCCTTTGCGTCAAGGTTTGCAAAGCCTGTTTTTTTATCTCTAAAGGGCTTATAGGCTTCTATATCCTTGTAAAATTGCCCGTTAATATATTTCGTTATGCTGTTTTTATAATCCGGCTTTGTGTCCGCTGTGTCCTGTGTGTTTTCTGTGGCTATTGTTTCCGGTATTGGTAGCGCTGCCGCCGCTGTTTCCGCTTCCGCTATAGCCTGTATAAATAAAGCTTTGTTTTCTATAAGCGCCTGGTTTGCGTCTTTGGCTTCGCCGGTTATGTTTGCCCTGGCGTGTCTGATCCCTCGGGCTGTTAGTCCTTGCTGCAACTCTGCCGCTGCCTTTTCGCCTGGTTTGTCATTGTCAAGCGCTATTATAAGCGGCTGCGCCGGTCTATGTTTGTCTAATTCCCTTAATAGCCGCCCGGTGTTTGTGGTGCTTCCCAGGGCTATAGCTTCCCCGCCTGCGGTTATTACGCTTAAAGCGTCTATTTCGCCTTCCGTTATTATTACCGGCTTTGTAGCTTCATAGACAGCCTTTATATTATATATTGGGCTGCCGCCGGTCTTCCGGTAGCGGTTGCCTTCCGCTGCTTTTGTGTCTATGTTCCTGGCGTTGTAGCTGCCCTTCCCTGTTGGTATTATGATAGCCTTCCAGGTGGCGGGCTGGTTTTTTCCGTCTTCCTGTGTGTTCCATGTGCTATAGTTTGGATCATACCCCAGCTTAAAGCGGTCTATAACTGCTTCCGATATACCCCGCCCGGTTAGATATTCGATTTCTTTTATGTGGCTATGCGCCTGTAAATAATATTCTGTATAGTCTTTTTCATCTTTGCCCTTTTCGTTGTCTGTGTTGCCCTGTGTGGCGTTTTCTGCCCCCGGTGCGTGTGTTTGGGCTTTTTGGGCTTTATCGTCTATATGGGGCGTTTTTGTGGATATTTTGGCGGGTGTGTCTACTATATGCAGTATTTCGCCCGCTCGCTTAAAAGCGGCTTTTTTATCTATTTTTTCGTATTCCGCTATAAGGTCTACTGTGTCAAGGCTTGTTACCCCGCAACTAAAGCAGCTGTAGCGGTTTGTTTTCCGGTCTATACTTCCGGCTGGTGTGCCTTTTTTGTGGCTTCCGCTGCCGCATAGCGGGCAGATCCAGCCCCCGCCCTTCTTTGTGGTTATGATTGCTAAATATTCCGGTAGCCTTGCCTTTACCTCTGCTATTTGGTCTTCCGTCATTCTTTTTGCTCCCCTTTATATGATATAATTCTGTTGAATTTGTGCGCTATTTGTGCTAATATATACCCGTGGGGCAGTCATTCGCCCCGCTCCCGGCGGTGGTTTGGTCTGTTATGGATCTGCCGCCGCTTTCCTTTGCATTTGTTTTTGTAAATGTGTTTGAAGGTCAACAAAAGTCAACATTTGTTAAGTAGTAAATATGCTTAAATGTTAAGTTTTGGCTTGCCTTTTATGGACTCGGAAAACTCCAGATGTATTCCTTTTATGGAGTCAATAAAGTCAAGGCGTTACCCTTTTATTGTTTCCCTTGCCGTTCCCTATATCGCCTTACCCTGGCGGCTGTCTTTTCCCTTTTTACTTTTTCGGCGCATGGCTGGCAATAGCTGGCGGCCGCTGCGTTGCCGTTGTTAAACTCTGCTCCGCATAGCGTACAAATACCGGTCATTATATAGCCGCCTTCTTGCTTTTTCCAATATCGCCGGCTGTATTCCCTTTCTGATCCGTTCATTATTTGCCCCTTTTGCGCCATTTTTGCGCTGTTTAATGCCATTATTTGCCCGTTTTTGGGCTGTTTTTACGCTGTTTTTGTTGCCTATATATATTAAAATATCTTGTTTTGTAACGGTTATACTACAGGGGGCTATAAATCTTTCAAGCAGTATCAGAGCGGGGATTTACCGGTTTCCTGCGTTACACTCGCTTAAGGGTGGTATAGGGGGACGGCTGCGGCTGTCTGTTTGTAACGGTTGTAAACATTTAAAATCTTTATGGG
>DAONFA010000052.1 GCA_035403355.1 Candidatus Cloacimonas sp.
AATATCGAGGACGCCGTAAGGGTCAAAAGACTTAATGACTATGACTGCACTATCGGGTTACAGATGGTCTTAGTCCCTGACTGTTTAGACCAAGTAATCCCCGAAGCTAAGTTTGCCATAGACACAGGCGTAGATTATTTCGTAATCAAGCAATTCTCCGACCCTGTATGTGAGGAAATGACGCAGTTTGATATGTCGTTCTATGACAAGGACAAGGTTAATTCAATACTCAAAGAAGCCGAAAGTATGTCCACTAAAGAAACACAGATTATCCCTAAGTGGAACATTATTCACTCAAAAGGGAGTATGCAGGGTAAGTGCGTAGATTTACCGCTTTTAATAGAGGGTTCAGGCACGGGAAAGTTTTACCCCTGCGGGTATCACTTTAGAAATCCCAAGTATGAGCTTGGAGACCTGACCAAACAAACTTTTCAGGAAATGGTTGAGAGTTTTCAATACTGGAAAGTAATTAAAGAGGTTCGGGATAATTTAGTTGTAGGTGCTGATTGTAAGGGTGCTTGCAGGCATTTACAGACAAACGCTTTTTTAAACAATTACTTAAATAAGCCGGAGCATATTAACTTTATATGATTAAGACCAACATAGATATGTCTTTGGGCGATGTGATTGACCGCCTGACTATTTTGACCCGCAAGATTTTCTTCGGGGAGGTTCAGGCACACAAAGAACATACAGCATTATCCGAAGGGTTAAGTAAGTTAGACATTAAACTGACCGGCGAACTCTTAAACGCAATCATTTGGATTACCCAGATGAACTTTGAGGTTTGGAACAGGGAAAACGGCTTTAGGCGGGGAGAAGAAATGACCGCCGAAGATGTCAAGAAAATGATGATTGAAGTTCGGGATATGAACAAAAGACGCATAGAATATCGTAACGAAATCAATCGGATTACCGGAACTGGATTTAAAGAGTTTAAAGTCAATCATAGGTCTCAATGAAATTAGAGGAATTAAGGCAAGAAGTTATGCGTGTGGCGGTAAAGAATAATAAAGGGCATATCGCTCCTTCTTTATCTTGCCTTGATATTTTGACTGTTCTTTATTACGAACCGGAATTTGAAAAAGATAAAGTCATTCTCTCGAAAGGACACGGGTGCTATGGGCTGTATGCTATACAGGCTGATAAGGGAGAAATTGCCAAAGAGGATTGGGAGGATTTTAATCTTCCTGGGTGCTTGGATGGCTTTGGGTCTTTGGGACACGGATTACCCATCGCCGTAGGGATAGCGTTTGGGAATAAGTTGCAGGGCAAAAAAGAGCATATATTTTGCATAGTCGGGGATGGGGAAATGCAAGAAGGCTCAATGTGGGAAGCATTAAACTTTTTACACCATTACGATTTGAATAATATCACCGTAGTCATAGACCATAACGGTCTGCAAGCTATGGACAAGGTAAACAATGTTCTTTCTCAAAGATTGTTTGACAGGTTAGTCGGCTGGGGATTTCTTCCGGGCAGGTGCGACGGACACGATTACGAGCAGTTAAAATACAGTCTTGAATATAGACCGCAGGTTTTAATTGCCGACACGGTTAAGGGTAAAGGGTTCCCTTATATGGAAGGCGTAGCCAAGTGGCACTATCGGGTTCCCAATGATAACCAGAGATGATGTCATAGACAATTTAATTCCTTATTTTAATGACCCTAGATATTACTTACTTGTGTGTGATATGGGTTTTGGCAAAGCTGATCGCCTGAAGGAACTTTATCCCGACAGAGTTATCAACTGCGGGATTATGGAGCAGGCAACGGTGGGTATTGCTTCCGGTTTAGCGGAAAGTGGTCTTATCCCCATAGTCTACTCCATAGCTTCGTTTTTAGTCTATCGGGCGTTAGAACAGATTAGGAATGATATAGTTTTGCGGGAAAAAAATGTCAAACTCATAGGCAATGGTTCGGGAGATTTCTTTAAATCATTGGGGGATTGCCACTGCTGTAAAGATGACGATATTCTCTTAATGGGCGTAATCGGTATGCCTGTCTATGACGGTAATCATTTCTATGAGTGGATTAATTCAAGCGAAGGGGGATATTTTAGATGTTAGTGGACATTATTTCATCTTTGCATAAATCAGGGGCAAGGAATTACTCCGAGCATAACGGAAAAGATAAACCCGCCTGTATGGACATCGCCCGTAAGTTCGGCAGGGATTTTTGGGACGGAAAAAGAAAATACGGCTATGGGGGGTATAAATACGATACCCGCTGGTATCACCCAGCCGTAGATATATGCCAAAGATATAACTTGAGCGATAGGTCGAGTATTTTAGATATTGGTTGCGGAAAAGGTTTTTTATTAAGCAACATTGAGGAATTGACACGATGTAAGGTCTCTGGTTGTGATATTTCCCAATATGCCTTACAGCAAAGCCCCCTAAAGAATACATTTAGGTTTGAGGCGGGGGTAGACAGAATTAAGGGGAAATTCGATTTAATACTTTGTATTAATGTTTTACATAACTTATTATTGCCGAATTTAAAACAAGCAATACAGCAGATTAATTCACATTCAAGAAACGCTTACATAGTGGTCGAGAGTTATCGCAACACCAAAGAACTTTGTAACTTACAGAATTGGGCGTTGACCTGCGAGCAGTTTTTAAGACCCGAAGAATGGGAGTGGCTATTTAAAGAGTGGGGGTATCGGGGGGATTGGGAGTTTATTTACTTTGAATAAACTGCTTACATTCTGTCCGTCAAGAATTAGACCCGACAGGATATTAGAAATGCTTGCTTCTTGGGATAGAACACGAAGCCCCTGGAATGACATTGTAATTTATGTGGCAGATGATGACCCCAGGTTAGAAGAATACAAAAAGAATTTAGCGGGTAGGAATTTAGTTATTGGTAAACGCAGGACAAAGGTGGAAGTGGACAATTATTGCACCACAGAACTTTATCCTGATTATGAATATTACGCAGAGATTAATGACGACCATATCTACCACACTAAAGAATGGGATAGGTTGCTTATCGAGGAAATTGAAAGGCGTGGGGGGTGGGGTTTCGCTTGCGGTAATAGTTCGGGTTTACCTTCTGGTATGGTTATTTCAGGCAATATTATTAGGGCTTTGGGTTATCAAACAACTCCGTTACTAGAACAATCTTACGGGGATAACTTCCACCAGGAATTAGGGGAAGCCCTGGGAATGTTCTATCGGGTTAACGGGGTAAGTATAGAACATAAGCATTGGGTATTTGGCAAAGCTAAGTTAGACGATAATTACGCAATGGTTACAAGCCGTGAACATATGGAAAAAGGCTTGGCTGGACTAAATGAATGGCGGGAAAAATACAAACAACGGGATATCGAAAGGATAAGAAATGCGTGTAGGGGCATTAATCCGTAGTTACCACTCTACACAATATTTGCCGTTAGTTTTAAAGCAATATAAATGGGTAGATAAGATAGTCGTTCTTAATTATAGGTTTATTAATGTTAAGCCGTCTTTGGATAACACCCAAAGGATTTGCAATTTATTCTCACACCCAAATTTAGTTTATGAACGGGGCAGGGGAGTAGAACAGCACGAGATTTTTAATCGGGGACTGGATTTACTGCAGGATTGTAATTTAGCGTTTATCGCTGACGCTGATGAAATCCTATTGCCATCCGATCAGGAAGAAATAACCAGGTTTATGTCGGACAGGCGGGGATTAATAGGTCAAGCTGATAGTGCAGCTTGCAAGATAATTGACTATAACGGGGATTTGTTTCACGCTTCTCCCCAGAGGGCTTATCCGGTAACGGTGGCGGTAGTTCCGCAGGTAGTCAGGTTTAACCATATTAGGAACATTAATAATAACAGGGTTAAGGTTTTTCCAGATATAACCCTACACCATTTAGGTTTAGTATTCCCCGAAGAAACAATTAAGTGGAAATCAGAGTGGGAATTTAAAGAGGAAGGACATTCACGGAATAAGTTATTAAAAGATTGGGGAGTTAGGCGGGAAGTGAAACCTCCGCAGGAATTGTTGAATTTTATAGGAGAATTGTATGAACAAAAACTTTAGCATTATAAAAACTAATATCGGGGCAGAAGTAGGAGATACAAGCACGGCTTTTGCTACTCTCTTAGGGAGGTTTGTTAACCGCAGATATTTTCAAATACTTCGGGCGATTAACTGGAAGAATATCCAACCGGATTATACTTTTGATACGGTAGTCGGAACACAGAGATATGTCTTACCTAACGATTTCGGTAAAGCGGTGTCTTGTAATGACATTACGAACTCAAGTGAAATAGGTGCTGTAAGTTTAGAGAGTATTTACTCTACCTATGGGAAAATTACCGACAGCGGAGAGGTAGAAAGATATGCGGTCTTAGAGGACACAATACAATCCCAGCCTACAAGTGCTTCTGTGTTGGCGATAGTTTCTTCTTCTGCTTCTGACACCTCACAGACTATATTTATTCGGGGTATTTCCGGTGGGATAGAAGTAACCGAAAGTGTATCTTTAACTGGCACATCTTCTGCTAATTCAGCCAATTCTTACACTAGAGTTAAATCTATTTCTAAAAGTGCGACTACTGCCGGAAGTGTAACAATTACCGCTAATTCAGCGGCAGTAACGGTGGCGACTATTGCGGCGGAAGAATTAATAACCAGATATAAGATTTTTATTGCTCACTATGTTCCTGCGGAAGTCATAACCATTGCTTTGCCCTATACGATTAAGCCCTTACCTCTGAACAATGACTATGATTATCCGGTCATTGATATTGCTGATTTGTTAGAAATTGGGGCAATGGCGGATGCTTGGAGATATAAGAAGTTTTTTAGCAAAGCACAGGCGTTGGAGATTATGTTTGCTCAACAGTTACAAGATTATATTTGGGAAAAAGAGAACGAGCCAAACGAAATTAAACAATTTGTTCCTCAAGGTTATTCAAGGGATATTTACTAATGAGCATTTATTCTGTTAGGCAATTAAGCCAAATTAGAACTCCAGATGACGCACCTTTGTTTGTCGTGCGTAGGGACTTATCAGGCGGGGTAAACTCCCGGCAGAACGGCTCTTTAATCGGCGAGACCCAAGCCACCGCCCTTTATAACGCTGACATAGGGACTGGCGGGGAGTCAAGCAAAAGACCGGGGTCTGTTTTAATCGGAAACGATGTTGGTAATGACTCGATTATCGGACTGCATAATTTCATTATTCAAGGGGCTACCGACCAGTTATTAGCTTACGAGGACACGACTCTTTGGAACTGGCTAGGTTCGGGTAACTGGACTTCTTTAAAAGCTGACTTCACTACTTCAACCGAGGTCGGGATTATCTCGGCAAAAGAAAGCGGACTAGCACCTGATGACATCGCAATCATTCAGAACGGAGTAAATAACGCCTTTAGATTAGACGCCGCCGGAAACTTTCAGGATTTAGGTTCTACTAGTGGGACAGGTTCGGACTCTCCGCCTAAGTCCACGGTAATGTGTTGGTATGGCAATATAGTATGGGTTCTTTTAAATGACTTGCTTTATTTCTCTGACGCCTACTCTGCCGATTACTCAACTGCTTTTGACACGGTGTCTAATTCTTTCCGTCTCCCCGTAGGAGCTGAAAGAGGACTAGTTGCAACTAGAGACACAGGCATTGTCGTAATGGGCGACCAAGCTATTTGGGGTCTTGCTCCTAGCTCGACTCCTTCAGCTACCGACAAACCTGAACCTTTAATCACTAATCACGGTGTAGTCAGTAAAAAAGGTTGGTGTCAAGCCGGAGACGACATCTATTACTTCGCCCAAGACGGTTTCAGGGCGTTAAAAAGGACTATTCAGGATAAACTTCAAGGCGATGAAAGACCGATTTCTTATAACTTAAAAGACGAGTTTGAGAGGATTAGCTGGGCGTATATCGAACGACTGTCAATGAAGTATTTTGACAATAAGATTTTTATCTCCGTCCCGACGGGTGCTTCGACTTTCGATACTTGGGTTTATTACACCGCAACTAAAGCATTTATGATTATTCAAGGGTGGTCGCCAAGATGCTTTGAGACCTACAAAATAGATGGAGAAGAAGGACTTTATTACGGCAAACAAGGTAATGGAGTCGTCTATCAGGCGTGGACTGGCTATACCGACGAAGGGACTACTTCGACCAATGGCACGGCGATTAACTTCCAAGAGGAAGGACGCAAAGAGGATTTAGATCAACCGCTAGTCAAAAAATCCGGCGGAGAGGTGGGAGTAAAAGCTAAATCCAGCGGGAACTTTGACCTTGAAGTATGGGCTTCATTTGATGATGCTCCTTATACGCTTTTAGGCACAATGAACTTATTAGGTTCATTCATTTCATTCCCCACGAATTTCCCTTTAATCTTTACTGACGCAACCATAATCAGAGAGAAGTTTCATTTAGACAGCTACGGCTCTTGGAACACTTGCAGAATCAAGATAGTCCACAACGACACTAACAGCACAAATGAAATCACAATTTATGAACGCTCGATAGTCAGTTATCCAGAGATTTACGAAACGGAGGTTCCATAGTGGCAAACATAGTCCTTACAAGGGGCGGTGACCTTCCCGACAACGCCGCAAAAGCAGATTTCCATAATCTAGTCGATAACGCAACCGCTACGATTGCGGACATTGTCAACGCTGACATTGCTTCCAATGCGGCTATCGTTGATACGAAGTTAGCGACTATCTCAACCGCAGGAAAAGTCAATGTCACGGCTCTGACCGCTACCAGTCAATCAAATGGAGATATTTGCTATTTCAACGGAACCTCTTGGGTCAGGTTAGGTATTGGCACAGCAGGACAAACTTTAACAGTCAACGCTGGGGCTACGGCTCCTACTTGGGCTTAATATGGCAAGAATAAAAATAATCAGAGGCACTAACTTATCTAACACAGCTACCAAGGCGGATTGTCATAATCTAGTTGACGGAGCTACGGCGCAAATTCACGACATTGTAAATTCAGAGTTTAAGTCCGATGCCGCTATCGTAGACACAAAGTTAGACACGATAAAAACCATCGGCAAAGTCAACCTAACAGCCCTTGTGTGTGCAAGCCAAGTAGCAGGGGATATTCTCTATATGAACAATGCCGGTCAGGTAGTCCGTCTTCCAATCGGCACAGCAGGACAGAAGTTAAGAGTTGGAAATGTGCAGATGGATTATTTTGAATATGCTACCGACCTATTAGCTCAAACTGCCTATGCTTCAAACTCCAATAGTGCGGGGACGGGTGGGACGATTACAACCGTAGGCAATGATGTAGTTCACGCTTTTACGAGTTCAGGAACATTCACGCCTTTATATACAGGCACAGTAAAAGTTTTAGTAGTAGGCGGTGGTGCAGGGGGGGCTTCGGGTGG
>DAONFA010000053.1 GCA_035403355.1 Candidatus Cloacimonas sp.
TACTACACAATTTAATAGTTGCCGTTTAGGAAATAGTGATTATTCAAATCCTCCTCCTTTGAGTTTATCTACTGCCAGACCTAATATCCAGATAAATATGACAACATCTAATCCTACCTCAGCACCTAATCCAGCAGTATTAGTTAGCCCTGCAAATGATGCCTGGGCTATGATTGGAGATATTTTATCCTGGAATAGTGGTGGCGGATTTCCTTCATCTTATGATGTATATTTCGGAACATCTTCAACCCCTCCTCTGGTTAGTGATAATCAAACAGCTCTCACTTATACTCCAACTTTAGCAGCTGGCAATACATACTATTGGAAAGTTGTACCTGCAAATCTTATTGGAGAAGCAACCGGTTGTCCTACCTGGAGTTTTAAAACGCCAACTACAACTCAAGTAGCAGAGAGCTTTGAAAATACATCATTTCCGCCAGCGGGTTGGGCAAATCCCGGATCCTGGAGCCGCTCCACAAGTTATTATAAACAGGGAGTTGCTTCAGCTTATAAATATACTTCTGATACAAGTAAATATATCCTTTCCACACCTAAAGTTACTATAACCAGTACCAGCACTTTGAGTTTGTGGACCTTATGCTCCAGCACAAGTGGTACTATAGAAGTTATCTATTCTCCGGATAGAACTACCTGGACTCAGCTTAGCAGCATTACTCATGCTGCAGCTTATACCTGGTATAATAAAGTTGTGGACTTAAGTTCTCTTACCGGGAATAATTACTATCTTGGTGTAAGAACAGGTGGCCAATCCTATACCTCCTATTATGTTGACCTGGTTATTGGTCCGGAAATTACTCCTGAGGCACCCGGAGCTCCTACTTTAAGCACTCCGGCAGACCTGGCAACCAATGTAAATGAATTCACTACATTTACTTGGACAGCGCCTACTACAGGTGGTGTGCCTACCGGCTACAAACTCTACTGTGATACCAGTAATCCACCTACAACTCTGAAAGCAGACCTGAATGCTCTTACCTATACTTTAACTACTTCTCTGGCATATAATACAACATACTACTGGACGGTCTTAGCGTATAACGGAGCAGGCAATGGTACTACTGCCACAGTAAGAAGTTTTACAACCAGAACAAATCCAACTATTTCTACATTCCCTTATACAGCGGGGAACTTTGAAAATGGTGGTGCTTTACCTCTTAATTGGATTGCTTCAGAGGGTGCAACCGGAGCTTCCTATCATTGGGCAGCAAGCACAGGTGCATCCTCTCATGGTCCTGCAGCACCTCACTCAGGAACATATTTTGGCTGGTTATATTGCTATTTGGCTTCTAATTCATATAATCCCTATTATTTAACTACCGCTCCTATTGCTCTTGATGCCACAGCCAAAAGATTAACCTACTGGTATTGGATAGGAACTGATACCTATGCTAATCCTCTTTTCGTAGAAATTTCTACTGATAACCAGGCAACCTGGACAACTCTCTATACCCATTCCAATACTTCCAATACTCTTGCCTGGTATCAAAATACGCTTAGTTTAGAGGCATACACTTCCCATACCGTTTATCTCCGTTTCAAAGGGATGAGTAATTATGGAAGTAATATGACAGATTTGGGCTTGGATGATATAGTAATTGAAGATATACCTGCTGCTCCAATCATAAGCTGTACTCCTACCAGTTGGGATTTTGGACAGACCATAATTAATACTACTAAAACTAAGGACTTTACGATTAGTAATACAGGTGGTGGCACTCTTAGCGTATCTTCTATAGTTATAGAAGGAGATTATTATACATTGCTTACCAATCCTGCCCCCGCAGGTCTTACAGCTGGTCAAACTGCTACCTTTACCGTTCAATATGCTCCTACGGCAGTTGGAACTCAAAATGGCACTGTTACTATTACTGATAACCGAGGCGTAACAACTGTTAATTTGAGTGCTATATGTTATGATCCCACTATTTATACCTTCCCATGGGTTGAAAATTTCGGTACAACTACCAACTTCCCACCTCTTAATTGGTCACGCTTAACCGGACTTTATCCTTCAGAGACACCTGTTACTACAACCAGTGGATGGACTTATGACGATTTTGCCAATGTTGTAACTACTCCGCAAAATATGTCCGGTCGTCTTAATATCTATTATACTTCTACAAAATATTGGTTGGTAACACCACCAATTGCAATTCCTGGTGCTGGCTACGAGCTTAAATTTGATCTGGCGTTAACTACTTATAGTGGAATAGCTACATCTCCTACACCTGGAGCGCAAGCTGATGATAAATTCATCGTCTTAATTAGTGATAGCCCTATGATGACCAATCCTACTGTTCTTGGAGAATGGAATAACACAGGATCTTCTTATGTGTATGATAATATTTCTCCTTCAGGTGAAAATCATATCATAAGCTTGAATACTTATTCAGGGACTAAATATCTTGCTTTTTACGGTGAATCTACTGTTGCTGGCGGAGATAACAATGTATATGTAGATAATGTTACAGTGCGTGAAACCCCTGCTGCACCGATCTTTAATTATAGCCCTACCAGTATAGCATTTGGAACTGGCTTTGCCAATACTCCCACTGCTTATCAAAATGTAACTGTTACCAATACCGGTGCTGGAGTGCTTAATCTTGCTGTAGCAGATGTAAATATAATTGGAGCAGATGCTTCAATGTTTTCTTTTAATCCTGCAAATCTACCTGCAGCATTAAGTACAAATCAATCGGTAACTATTCCTGTTCGTTATAATCCCACTGCCATAGGCAATCATACTGCTACCTTGCGGATGGTTTATAATGCTACCAACTATGATGTTACATTATCAGGGAATGCCTTAGGTGAGCATGCTCTTTATCAGGGTTTTGAAGGTGCTACTTTCCCGCCTACGGGTTGGGCAACTGCAACTGCTCCCTGGGAAATTTATACTACTTATGCTCATACCGGAACAAAATCAGTAAAATCAGGTTATTCAACTGGTACCTGGTGGCTGATGACTCCTACTCTTGCTATAGAAGATGGTGCTAATACACTTACTTTCTGGTATCGGGATTATAGCAGTGAGACATCTTGGGATTACGATGATGAATATACCTATGTAATGCTTTCTACTACGGGTAACGCTCCTGAGGACTTCACCACTACTTTGTGGACAGGTGATTACTTAACCTTCACGACCACATGGCAGATGGCATCTATTGACTTAAGTGCCTATAACGGTCAGAATGTAATAATTGCTTTCAAGAGTATTCACACCGGTGGTAACTATAGAATTATAGATGATGTTGCTGGTCCCAATCTCTATGTTCCTTCAGGTCCACCTGAAGTTGTAACTCTTGTTTATCCTACCAATGGAGCTACCGGAATTCCACAAACCGGTTTTAATTTGACCTGGACGCCTGCCACAACCGGTGGGGTACCCAATTACTATGCTGTCTATATGACTCAAGATGAAACTCTGATTTATGATGATTACAGATGGGAAACGAATAATACCTATTTCAATCCTGTAACCGAGGGTGGAATTACCTTCAATTATCTGGATCGCTGGTATTGGACTGTAGAAGCAATTAATGATGATGGCAGTGCAGTTGTAGAACCACCTTACTCCTTTGAAATCAGACAAGCACCTATAGCAATAAGTACTTTCCCCTGGACAGAGAATTTTGATGCTTCTCTTAATCTGCCTACCGATTGGACTATGGTTGATGTTGATGGTGCAGGAACATATTGGCAAGCCAGTACTGCCTATAGCCATTCCTCCCCTAATTCCTTTGTGCATAGTTTCAGCACAGCAGTAGACGATGGCCAGAATGGTTGGTTAAT
The DNA here is from genome assembly GCA_035403355.1 of Candidatus Cloacimonas sp. Taxonomy (NCBI): domain Bacteria; kingdom Pseudomonadati; phylum Candidatus Cloacimonadota; class Cloacimonadia (SeqCode); order Cloacimonadales (SeqCode); family Cloacimonadaceae (SeqCode); genus Cloacimonas (SeqCode); species Cloacimonas sp. (SeqCode). The sequence continues at coordinate 3,817 of DAONFA010000053.1, forward strand.
TACGCCAGCAATACAGGTTCCTCAAACAGGTAATTTTGTCCTCTCCTGGTGGAACTATAATGTATACCCCAGTTGGATGGTTTATAACGGCTTATTGGTAAATACTACTAATGATCCTAATGATCCTAACTGGGTGGAACTTTGGGCTCCTACTACTGTTGCGGCTGCCTGGTCCAATGCTGTAGTCAATATTACTCCTTATGCAGGTCAGACAGTATATTTTGCCTTTAATTATCAGGGTTACGATGCTGATAACTGGTATATTGATGATGTTAGTATTTATGAGTTGCTCGTAGATGAATACCCTCCTGTTATTACCCATTTGCCGATTCTTAATACTCCTCGCAATGATACCAATTACCTTGTTTATGCAGAAATAGCTGATGATCCCAATTGGAATAATCCTATCGGGGGAGCAAGTGTATATTACAGTACAGATTCGGGAACTACTTGGAATGGTCCTATTGCTATGACTCCTGGAACTGAACCTGCCTATACTGCCTATATTCCTGCTCAGCCCTTGGGAACTACTGTACAATATTATATTCAAGCATGGGATAGTTTAAATAATATGGCAACGACTGATACTTACAGCTTTGCAGTAAATAATCCTGTCTGGATTTGGTATGATACCGGTGGTACTGTTTATCTTGGTATCCCCAGTCAAGCTTTCGGTCCCACAGTGCTGTATGAAAACCCCTATTACGGAACAGGAATTCCTATGAAACTATTGGGAACGGATGGCGAATCATACAATGCCGTAACTGCCAATCTGCATATCTATAGCTATGATGGAACAGATATAGTTGACTTGATTACTCCTATACCTGTTTCCTTCGCAGCTCAAACCTATCAAACAATTGATTTAAGCAGTTATGATATTAATATTACCACGCCTTACTTTATGATTGCTTATGAAGATATGCCTGCCGGAAATTATTTCCTGTTTGATGAAACATACGACTACGGAACTACCTTCGTGAAAATGAGTGGTACTCTGTATACCTTATCTACATCCGGTTCCTGGTGTATAGGAGCTTATGTTACAAACGGTACAGCTACTATTGCTGCACCAGTTGCTACCATAGCCAATGTAGGAGGCAATCCTGTGATCAGTTGGAATGCTGTTAGCGGAGCCAATGCCTATAATATTTGGAATGCATCTGATCCTTATAGCGCACAATGGACTTTATTAGCTACAACTACTGGAACAACCTATACCTATACCGGTAGTGATAGCAAAAAGTTTTTCCGGGTCACTGCTACTACAGATATTCCCGCTAAAGGTGTACGCAATGTAAATGGATTAGCTCTGGGAAACAATAATCAGATCGGACTTACTCATTCTTCAATCCAACCGGTTAAAGCTTCCAAAGCTAAAATAGAAAAACTACTTAGAAAGTAAAAGGAGATATGCTTTGCGGTTTAGTTTTTTGTAGCTAACCGCCAAGCACTCTTTTTAGAAAATAAGCCCTCGGTATTTTTACCGGGGGCTTTTCTGTTTTGACTTACAATTTTGCCCCGGGCACCGTTTTGACTCACAATTTTCACTTGTCATCCAGGTATCCACATCCCACAAACATCTTTATTGGCAACCGAGTTATAACTTGTTTCCGAATTAAAAAATTGTGAGTTAAAACAAGAATCCTGCACACTGTCAACCGAGCTACAACAAACTCACGAATTCCACGGTCACGAAAAAACAAGAACCCGCACACTGTCAACCGAGCTTCGCCAACCCCTCAAATTCCACCATCGTGAAAGAAGGTATTTTTTCACATCAGCAGGGTTGGATTGGAATTGTTCAGAAATAGTGACTTCGAGGCGAATTTTTGTTTTAACTCTAAACCGAGCTTCAGCTTTGAAAGTAGAAGGCAGTGAACAAAATTTCCTGTTGCGTCTGCATATAGTTCCAACCACAAAAGGGTCGGTTTAGAGTCAAAACTTCACCGCCTCAAAATATAGTTGCAATCACAAAAGGGTCGGTTTAGAGTCAAAACCTCACCCCGATGCTTGTTTTGACTCACAATTTTCACTTACCCTCCAGGTATCCACATCCCACAAACATCTTCATTTGCAACCGAGTTATAACTTGTTTCCGAATTAAAAAATTGTGAGTTAAAACAAGAACCCGCACACTGTCAACCGAGCTACAACGAACTCACGAATTCCACGGTCCCGGAAAAACAAGAACCCTGCACACTGTCAACCGAGCTTCGCCAACCCCTCAAATTCCACCATCGTGAAAGAAGGTATTTTTTCACATCAGCAGGGTTGGATTGGAATTGTTCAGAAATAGTGACTTCGGGGCGAATTTTTGTTTTAACTCTAAACCGAGCTTCAGCTTTGAAAGTTGAAGGCAACGAATAACATTTCCTGTTGCGTCTGCATATAGTTGCAATTACAAAAGGGTCGGTTTAGAGTCAAAACTTCACCGCGTCAAAACTCCATCCGGGAGAGCAAATGCAAAAATTTATTTGTTTTCTTCCCGAAAGTATTTATCATATCTAATAAAAAACAGGAGATTTCCGAATGCGCACAAAAATGATTCATCGTTCCCTCAACACTTATTTCCATATCGTAAATCATTCTATTGATGGCAGAAAACTTTATTATGACCCTGGTGATTATAAAACCTATCTTTACTTATTTAAAAAGGAATTGGACTACAATGTAACTGTAATTGCCTATTGCCTTATGCCCAATCATTTTCATTTTCTTTTGCGTCAAAATGCACCTGAAGCAATTAGTTCATTACTGGAAAGAACTCACAAAAGATATGCACGCTATTACAATAAAAAATATAACTTCAAAGGAAGGATATTTCGCAGTCCCTTACATCATATTGAAACACCAACGGAAAATTATCTCTTCAATGCTTGTGCCTATATTCATGCCAATCCTGTTCAGGCAGGTTTAGTAGGTTTTCCCGAAGAATGGGAATATTCCAATTTCAGGGAATATATTAGGATGCGCAAGGGGAAATTATATTCAGAACAATTCTTGATGGATTATATCGTAAATCCGGAAAAATACAGATTGAAAGTTATTGATATAGCAAGGAAAAAGTCAATGCAAAGAGCATTTGAGAAGGATAGCATTTGGTTTTGACTTACAATTTTGCCGGTGCCCTCTCGGAAACCACAATCCGATGCTTGTTTTGACTCACAATTTTCACTTGCCCTCTAGGTACACACATCCCACAAACATCTTCATTTGCAACCGAGTTATAACTTGTTTCCGAATTAAAAAATTGTGAGTTAAAACAAGAACCCTGCACACTGCCAACCGAGCTTCGCCAACCCCTCAAATTCCACCATCGTGAAAGAAGGTATTTTTTCACATCAGCAGGGTTGGATTGGAATTGTTCAGAAATAGTGACTTCGAGGCGAATTTTTGTTTTAACTCTAAACCGAGCTTCAGCTTTGACAGTATCGGACAAAAAATAAATTTCCTGTTACCTCTGCATCTCGTTGCAAACCACAGAAGAATCGGTTTAGAGTCAAAACTCCACCAGGCCAAAAT
>DAONFA010000054.1 GCA_035403355.1 Candidatus Cloacimonas sp.
TCCTGAACAAAAAGCCCCTAAGGGCGAGATCGGATGGTTGACCTCCTGGTCAACCTCTTCTTGTGCTTGAACGACGAGGATTTCGTTCTTCCTGAACAAAAAGCCCCTAAGGGCGACACCAGAATAGCGATGGTGGCGTAAGCCCCTCGAAAAATGCGGAAAAATAAACTTTTTGGCTCTTTGCTCTCCGCCCTCTGCCCTCTGCCTAAAAGCCCCTAAGGGCGACACAAAAATAGCGATGGTGGCGTAAGCCCCTCGGGAAATTCACGATGCAACCAGCGGTAGGTTTTGACTTACAATTTTCACCTGCCTTCAATGCAACCACACCCCACCTTCTTTTCTCACTTACAACTAATCTACTACTGGTTTTCAAACCGAAAAATTGTGAGTTAAAACAGAAAGCACACACCCTTACAACTGAACAATCAATCACCCTCTTTAAACGGTATAAACTAACAATCCTGCTGGCTGAAAATAAAACAGTGGGAAACTATAAGGATAACACACTGGAACTCTTGGCTGATAAAGGAAATGGCAATTATGCTTATATAGATGACATCAGCGAAGCCAAAAAAGTTCTGGTTAACGAAATGGCAAGCACTCTCTATACTGTAGCCAAAGATGTTAAACTGCAAATTGAATTTAATCCCGCTTATGTTAAGGCATACCGTTTAATCGGCTATGAAAAACTGCTGCTAAATAATGAGGACTTTAAGGATGACACCAAAGATGCCGGTGAACTGGGTGCAGGACATTGTGTTACAGCTGTTTATGAAATTATTCCCACTGGTTCCAAAGAACCTGTTCCCGAGCTGGATGAGCTGAAATATCAGGAAATCAAGATTACTGATGAAGCGCGTAAATCACCTGAGGCATTAACCGTTAAATTGCGTTATAAACTTCCGGATAGCGATACCAGTATTCCTTTTGAAATGCCGGTTATGAATAAAATCATCCCTTTAGAAAATGCTTCCGAAAATTATCGTTTCGCTTGTTCCGTTATTGGCTATGGAATGCTTTTGCAAGAGTCACAATATAAAGCAGCTCTCACTTGGGATATGGTTAAAGAACTGGCAGCTAAAAATATCGGCAAAGATACCGAGGGCTATAGAACTGAGTTTTTGAAACTGATAGACCTGGCAGCCAAATTACAGAAAAGACAAATCCGCGAGGAAAACCGGGACTATAATAAGGAATACTAAATAATATCGGGTAGCCGGAAGACGCTGTTTCGCCGTATTATTTTAGCCACCGAGGACACCGAAAACACCGAAAAGGGATGCCGTTTTTTCCGCAATGTTGATGTCCTCGTCAACCTAAAACCCCGCAATGTTGATGTCCTCGTCAACCACAAATCCCGCAATGTTGATGTCCTCATCATCCACAAACTATATCGCTATACAATATACAAATTTAGCCAAGCAAAATTGGTTAATTGGGAAACATTTTCTTTATTCTGGTAAAAATATATAAACGGTTAACCAAAGCATTTTGGGTATCATTAATAGAATTAACAGTCCTGTTCCGAAATTTAGAATTGCAGATGACATCCCATAAATGTTCTGCCAGATTTAATTCAGGGCTGTAGGGAGATAGAAATATCTAACATTATCGTTTTGTTTAAGTAACTTAGAGTTATACCATCCTGCTTTATCCATATTCCTTAAATTTTTATTCAATTTCCCAATTATAATCTTTAGCAGACCAAAGAAAGCAATGGTAACTTGTATTGCTCCGCTTGTAAGATCACGAACTTTTCTATCTCCAATTCGTATTTCAGAACCTCAGCGTAATATCATATAAAGAACTGCAAGGATTATGAACAAAGTGTTCGTTAGCATCAAAACTATCGGTAAACTAATTCCCCCTTTTTTTTCTGTGTCAGTTACAGGTTTTTGCCCTATTTTTTTCAAGTTATCTGCGATTAATTTTAAGAGTTGCTTTATTTCAGGGTCTAACGGAGTAGTTGTTGTTAATACGGTTTCTGGCTTATGCTCTTCAGATTGTTTTAGGTATTTCAAATACTCCTCATCAGTTATTTGTTTATTGGGCTGATTAAAGTAGTATTCAAATCCGGTATGTGTGTAGGAACTAAAATACACCAAACACTGGCATAGCTCATTGATCTCACTTTCAGATAACTCCTTAGTGTTAAAATATTTATCTATGTCAGCCACAGCCATTAAAATGCTCTGAGTATTTATATTGTTAAATCTGAATTCATCTAAATGAGCATTTCTAATTTCAGTAACAAAACTTGAGAGAGCTTTACGATCTTCGGTATAAACATAGATGAAATACTTTAGAGCTTTAACATAAATACCTAACATTGAAGCCGGGAATTGTATAGTATGTCCGTTTTCTTCTATAAAGCTTCTAATACGATCAATTGCCTCTTCAGGTTGTTTGCAAGAATTCTTAAGTTTATTCTCTTTGAGTAATGAATAGGGGATTGAGTTGTTGTTCCTGAGTTTGATAGCAAACCATTCCACCAGATTTGAAACCAACTGCCCAATAAGTTTTTCCTCCGATTCTATAGAGAATCTGCTTAGGATTATACCTAACTTCTCTTGCAGTTTAGAATAACTCCAGTCAAAAACCAAAGCATTTTGGAATACTTTTTTTAGCTCAGAATAGATCGCTGTAGTGCTGATTACAACATCCAAAGTGTTCAGAGGTATAGATTCACTAATTGGGATTGAATTTCCTTTCTCTAAACCCTTGGAATCCATCCTTACCTTTACCGCTTCCTGCAAACTTGATTGGAACACAATTGCTTCCCCTGTATTTAGATGAATCAGTCCTTTCTTTTGTCTTTGATCCAATCCTATTGCATCGCCTACTGCATTGCGGTCATCAAAAGAAAACAGACGATGGATGATTTTGAGATTAGTGTTTTTAATCACATCCGGGCTAATTTTTGTAGGGATTTGGTCTGCTACTACAATGCCCTGACCGTAAGCTCTTATCTCAGAAAGAATATTGTTGAATGTTTCTATTGCCTTACCCTTCATATCAGCGATCTCGTTGTTATTTACCTGTTGAACATTCTCAAGTAATCGGTGAGCTTCTTCTATAACAAGCAAATGACTCAAATGAACCTTGGCTTTATTATCCTTAGCGATAGATTCATTACTCTTAGCTATATAATACTCATAAATGCTAACCAGAAGAAGCCCCATAATAAAGACCTTTTCTTGAGCATCACCAATTCGTTCCAGTTCCACCACTGTAGGCCAGTTCAGTAATTTTTCAATACTGGTTCCGCTTTTAGTGTTAAGCATTGTCCCTTTAGCCCCACATTTCAAACTACCTACCCTAACCTTAAGAGCTGCAGTAAGGTCATTTTGCAGATCCTTGGAGTATCCCTGAATGCTAACTATATTATCAATACAGTTATATAGATCGTCCAAAGTGGGGAAGAAGTCAGATACATTTTTTATGCTGTTCAAGTCAATGTTGTGACTTTCACCTGATGCATCAGCATTTCTATCTACACACGATTTATTGACTATGCTGTCCCAGTAAATGTTGTGACCTGACTTGAAATCCCATCCATACCATTGATAGATATGATAAAATGCTGTTTCTAAAACATAAGGCATAGGACCATACATTGGAAATGCCGCAATAAAAATGGATTTTAAGAGGTCTAAATGGGTCTGGAGATGAACTCCGGGAGTTCCATCTTTTTTATAGGGAAACTCAAAGGGGGTTCAATTTTAAGCAATCTTCTGCTTCTATCCCTAATAGATAACGCTTTAGCCCATCTACATTCAAATCTTTGTATTCTGTCTTTGCTGGCTCAAGGATTAAAAAAGGTATCTTTTTATTATACAGACCTAAAAGCATTGATTTGATCGTTGTAGTTTTCCCACTGCCTGTTACTCCAGTAACTAATGAATGCATTACTAAATCATCATAATAAACAGTGATTGGTAACTCTGTCTGGAAATTCTTGTAAAGGCATCCTAAAGAAAGCGCATCAGGAGACGGTGATTCCATATCGTTTATTGAACCGAATTCATACTCATCAATATAGGTAATTCCTGGAATTTTTGTATTTGGTAACGCTGCTACCGATGCTATAAAACTTGTTGGTACAAACTGAGTAACAAGAAAATTATTTTTGAACAAGTTTCCAGCAGCATCTTCTATAATGGAGGGTTTTGAGTGATCCTCTTCAAATTTTATTTTTTTTTGTTGAGATGTATAGTAGTTTTCGAAGAACCAATAATTAAAACAATACACATTTTTACTTTGAGACCTCTTGATAATAATTGAAATTATGCTATCTGTAATCTCTATAGAATTTGAATAAATGCTTAGCTTAGGGTATTTGCAGATTGAAGAGCTGGCACGGTAAAGGTAATATAATTCGCTTAGATAATTGTATATAACTTCTTCAGAGATGTGTTCAATCGTTTTGCTAGTACCACCAATAATATTGGGTTTTGATACATCTATTGCTTTTTTTTTAGAGAGAACTTTTATATATTTTTCCAGTTCTTTGAGTAGTTCTTTGTAATTTATGTCATATTTACTCAGGGTAAAACTATATTCTAATTTAAAAGGATATTTGCTATGAGCTCTTACGATATCATCAATTAGATTAATGCTTAAATCATCCGAAGTAGATATATGGTTGGCACCGTATAAAACCTCCTTTTGTTCAAAATTATTGTCTGGAATCGCAGTAGATTGCCATATTGTCCTGCCTATATTTATCGTCTCTAAGATATCATCTTCTATAGAAAGTCCAATGTAATAGTTGAGCTTTTGATTACGGTATGCTATTGTGAGATAAACATCAATTATACCATATTTATTACATATATAATCTAAAAGTTCTTTGATTTCTACTATTCCATTATTCATTTTGTATTCAAAATCTGTTCGTCCATTGTATCCCTTAAATTTCTGGAATTTTTCTGCTGCTAATGTAAAGTTAGTTAGTTTGAAGTATTTCATTTTTCTCCTCCTCACTCAGCAGCCAAAACAAAACATACTCATTATCTTTGGTGTTTTGCTCAATATCTGAAAAAAACCTGCTCATCTTTTTACTCATCATATTCTGGTTCTGTGTAATGAAATCTTTAATTTTTGGTTTTTCTATCAAAAATGCGGATAACCTTTCTACAAGTGAAGGATCGTTATCTTTGTCATTAATGATTTTGGGGTCTATTAATTTGGGCTTTTCTGATCCCGTTAATTCCGCCAATCGGTCTAAAAGCCCTTTCCTGAATTCTTGTGCTACCATAATAGCTTCAAACCTTTGAATGTCACCACCTTCAAAAGCATCCTTGGAAGCTTTATCAAATCCATAGAATTGTGTTAATAATTTCTCATCTGATGTGATTGTATATATGTAAGGCATAAGTCCTCCTGAATCTAACTTATGATATTATATATTTGCTGGTGTATCCCTGGCTGAGTCACGATGATCTTGATGTCATATTCTGCAGCTTTAGAAAATAAATCCGTATAATGTTCGGGATTTTTTTTGATAGTTTCCAGCATTGATTGGTTAATTCCAATAAAGCCATTTCCCGTCTTTTCTTTGGCTGCCAGGGCTTGATTGATCACATGTTCAAAGTTCTGGCGTAATTCGTATAGTCCATTTTTAACTTCTACACCAATTTCCTGATTTGCAGGTATCACTTCAGAAATTGATTTTAACGATCCATCTTGCATAATATATGATTGAACTGGCATATCTTTTGTTAATTTGCCGGCAAAATCTACCCTGAATGTTCCCTTTTCTGTGGCAATTAGTTTTTGGCGTTCAAAAGAACCATAATTGCTTAAATTCAATTCGGCGTGATACTCTCCCATTTGCCCAATTAGATTTGGTTCAGTATATAACCGATTCATCAATGAAGCCCGTAAGTCAGGATTTGATTCTGCACTTTTAATTTCTTCAAATAGGTACTTGAAATGCTCTTTTGTAATATCTGAAGGATTACGATATAGTTCTTTCATTTTGTTGAACTCATTAATCTTGAGATGTTCAATGCCCTCTTTAACCTTCTCCAATACCTTTAATGATTCTTTTATAACCATAGCTGCCTTTTCAGCTGCTTCTTTGGCAACGATTGCAGTACTTAAAGGTCCAAGCATCTTTCCTCCTATAGTGATTGATTCACTTTTCACCTTTATTTATGTTGAAGCCCAAATGTTGGTGTTCATTCCAACTCATTGTTTTTCAGGTTTTAGAGCAAAATTTATTATCCTCGTTACACACTATAAAGAATAAGTTTAGAAACAAATTGCATTATTTTCACCTTGTCAATCCAAGTCAAGTTCTTTTTCATAAAAAAATACCTTGCTCAAATTATGTGTGCATCAAATCATATTGTATAGTGCTCTTATTTTTTTTCTGAATTTTTGCATTGACTTTGAAAGTGTGAAGTAAAGGAAAAAAGTATCTCCCTTTTTAATAAGTTCAGTTACTAAAGAAGAAGGAAAATACCGTTTCTACAATTCATCAAGAATTTACCAGTGTTAAAAAAATCCGAAAAAGAAAGCCACATAGTTTATGGACAAATTCGGCAACTGAGGTGCTGAATAAGAATATTCGGAAAAACAGGTAAACAACAAGTTTGTTGGCAAACTTCGGTTAATTGGCAAAGCAATGATTGGTTAGTTCATTTTTCCCCGAACTTTAAAATTGCGGATTGGTAGTAGGTATTATCCTTATCTATTTACCTGCCATCGGGTATTTTCTATTTTAGCATAAACTGCATATCAGATATAAGGAGCGCTTTTCGCCCTAAGTTGATAGCGTAAATCAAGTGTTTATCTAACCTTAATCAAGCGTTAATTATTAACGCTTGATTAAGGTATGTTAAACGGTAGATTGAGGGATTGGGGTAAGGGAGATAGGAGACAGCTATATGAGGAGGTTATTTTTCGTTTTAACTCACAATTTTTCGGTTTGGAAACCAGTTGCAGATCGGTTGGAAGGGAGTGGGCTTTTTGTTTTAACTCACAATTTTTCGGTTTGGAAACCAGCTAAAAAGCGGTTGG
>DAONFA010000055.1 GCA_035403355.1 Candidatus Cloacimonas sp.
AATGATTAGGATTAAGGATTATATTTCTACGGCAATAGGCAGTGTCTGTTTCAGCACGGGAACCACAATACAATTTAAGTGTAGAGTTAGTGGAAATAGTCCCATAATAATTAGTCGTTCCAGTATAGCGATCCAATTGATCACTTTTGACCAAATCTCTCTCCCTGAAATTAATATATTTACAATTTAAAATAATAACCTTTATATCAGCACATACAATATCATCTGCTTCTCCTTGAAATTCACATCGGGCAATAATAAGAGTGGGTAATATTTCTAACTGAGAACTTGTACTTATAAAAAAAGAATTATAGAAAAAGCCAGTGAGATCAAAGGATAAGAATTTACATCCATAGATTACACTATCTTCATTAACATAAGCACCAATTGCACCCATATTGTTTAAAAAAGTACAATATCTAATATGGAATCTACCATTATCAAAACGTAAGGCACCGTAATTAATATCTGAATAATAGTTTAGTAATGCTATATAAGTTCTTTTAAAATAACAATGTTCAAAGCTGGATTTGGGTGCATCCTCAAAAAAATGAATTCCTTCCCAACGGTAGCTGGAATCAGGTTGATAGGTATCAAAGATTATAGGTTCTTCTTCTGTGCCCAATGCCACAATTTTACCATAAACCAATATCATTTTGGCAATTGGCTCAATTGGATGGCTTGCTGTTCCCGTCCAGAAAAAATCCCACCAGTCAACACTATTGGAAGCACCCATAACCAGAACCTGAACTCCAGGTTCTATCGTAAGAGTTACTCCTGAAGCAATATAGAGAAAGCTTTGCACAATATAAGGACTATTTACTGCAGTCCAGACAGTATCATTATGAATCCAACCCCCTACTCTTTCTGTTCCACTTAAAGGAATTAAAATGAGCACCAAGGCAAGCAATAATACATATTGTTTCATTTCTTCTCCTTATGTGTTTATAATTTGGGAAACCCTGAGTTCAGGGCTTCCCTATAATTTTGATCTGTTATTTTATAAGCATCATTTTGCGAGTATGAATCTTGTTATTCTGCTCGATTCTAACAAAATATATTCCGGAAGCTACTTCTATGTCTCTTTTATCCTTTCCATTCCAAACGATTTTGTAATTACCAGGTAGTTGTTTTTCGTCAACTAATTTTTTTACTACCTGCCCTTTTATGTTATAAACAGTTAAATTTACTTTCCCTTGTAAGGGAACATTATAGCAAATCGTAGTAGAAGGATTAAAAGGATTGGGATAGTTACCTTGGATAAAAGGTTTCATAGAAGTTAACTCTTTAGAAGAAATTAAAGATATAGGATTTCCCAAGTTTAAAAGGAAATTCAAATATTCATCAACACTGGTTGTTTTAGCACTGCAATCGGGAAGAGCTTTTCCTCCTTGAACAGAGTATTGTAAAACACAGTATGCTTGCTCTATTAAGGCAAATAGTGAATCAGCTATTCCTATGGGATTATCAATAATTAATTGTAAACGTTGAATAGCCGAAAGATAATCTTCTTCTTTGATGAGACATTTTGTTTTGATTTCTTCCTTTTCATAATATGGAGCCATATTTTCAGAAGGTATTTTCAAATCCAGATATTCCCTTAGCGTAGAGAAGTCCTTATCTGTAACCCTTTCAATCAAATAAAGGTAATCAACTGCCAGTGCAGTTATAGAGGAATCGGGGTAAGTTTCTACAATTTGTTTCATAATATCTTCGGCAAGCGAAAAATTCCCTAGGAAGAAATACTCAATCCCATTCTTTATCATAGCTTTAGGGTCAGTAGGTGGTTCCGGCGGTTCAATTACAAAATGAAAAGCAGATACATCAGGATAAAATCTATCCGGGGAGTCAACCCAATTGGGTATTATCGTTTGTCCATAAACCTCCGCTATTTCTTCACGAGTAAGATTTGCCATAATGTAATAATCCCAGTTCTCAAATTCTCCCTCAGGATTGTACGGGTATGAATTAAATGTCCCAGAATCATCTTGAATAGTATTTCCTGATTCAACAGGTAAAGCTCTAATCTGACTTAAAGAAGATGCATCACCAATTAATTCACAACCACCATTATTACGAAATAGATTTCCTGAAAAACCATGATATGGTATATGTTGATAACTAGTTTTATAAGTAAGCTTTCCTAAATATCCATGACCTCCAAGATTGGTTATATTATTATTCATTATATTTAGTTCTGAATCACTGGCAAATATCCCAGATCCAGAAAATAAATCCCTATGTAGAAGCTGTTCTGTAAAAACATTATCGTAAATCAAAGATTTTTCAATTGAGTGCTCCAGCCAAATAGCAAATTTCTCATTATAATAAAAATTATTTCTGGCTAACTCAGGATGTTCCGGGTTGTAAGAAATTGGTATATTAGTATCTTCGTCAAATTTACCGCCAACCAGAATACCGGAATCCTGAGCGTAAATACCGATAATATTATTATTAAAATCGCAACCTTCAATCATAGCTGCTTTACACCCAAATAGAGCTACACCATATTCATTTTGTTCTGCAATAGATTCTAACCCACCGAATGTATCATTCTTTAGATAAATACTCAGAGAGGAATTTTCTAAACACTTCATTCCATATACATAAACTCCTCGCTGATTGGATATGAATGTACAATTTTCTATTGTAACTAATACTCCACCACCTGGTATATCATTGCTATTATGATAAATACCATATATACAATGTGCATAAATATTATCTTTATAGGAAGGTTCTCTTGGATGTTTAACATGTATTTTTGCAATACCTGATATCTCAGAATTATATAGCTCAAAATTTTCATTATTATTATAATCATATATTGTATTTATTTCTATACCTTCCCATTTAGCACCATAAGGATTTGTTGAATAAATATTCAATCCTGATAATCGTCTGGGGTTAGCATTTGTTCCTTCAATTTTTCCATTTTCATCCGTAATAATTCTATCACCATATTTATCAGGATTACTGGGATCGGGATCAGGTTTGTAACCAGATATATTAACACAAGGCTCAAATTTTATTATACCTGACGCGCCATCAATAATTCTGTTATAATTAGCTATCAATTCTGAGCCCGTATTTGCGGCTAAATTACCTTTGAGATCAATTCTTGAATTAGTTCTAAAGAATAATATACCATCGTGATTTACAAAACACTTAGACGAACCGGAAAGTTCCATAGTACCATATACATTGTAAGTAGAATCCATAAAAGTACAAGTAGAATTTGTTAGGGTAAATTTAGCTCTTTCCGGGTTATTCAATCCTGATATACCAATCTTAAATTTGGATCTAATTTTAACATCCGCAGCATCTTCTATAATAAAATGACCAAAGCCGGAAGAAGAGTTGTTAATTGTAAGCGAACATTGATCATTATCATTATAATTTAAATAAGCATTAGTCCTAACACAATCATTAATAAAAATTCTACCGTAATTTTGTATAGAACCAAAAGAAGCAGAAACATTATCAGTCGTTATATAATTATTTGGGGATCTAATCTCTAAGTATGCATCTGGCTTAACCAAAACAGTAGAAACAGAATAAGAAGGATTAACTAAATTGTAGCCATTAATAACAAGAGCTTTAGTTTCTTTGATTTCTATATTTCTTGTTACTTCAAGTTGACCTGAATGTAATCCTCCATCTAAATCCAGCACTGCTGATCCATTATCACTAATATTGCCTTTTACTATGATTTCTCCGACTTCTAAGTGTGCTCCGTCTGAAATTGATATAGTTGAGTTTGCTTCTAACTCTATTATTCCTACGCGAATATTGGAATTCTCTCCAATCACCCAGTGTGCACTATTACATACTGTTACAGAATTATAATTAAGAGGATCGGGATAATTCCAATCAGTTGTTACAGAATCAAATGGTTCTATCACAAGATCTGGTTGAGAATTTATTATTACTGAAGTATTGTTCTGATTTACTATAATATTGTCACAAAACCGGATACTATCTTGATTAACATTCCAAGTTATTCTATAACGCTTATTGGGTAATAAATTTTTAAAAGTTGCATGCATCGCAGGAAATTCAATATCAGGTATTGATACTAAACTATTTTCCTGAATATAAGAATTAGCAAAAGTGTAAGAATTAGTAGTTTCAAAATTGCCAATATATGTTTCAAAATTAAATATCTCATCATTGGTCGGAATATTATCCAGGTTTTTCATAAACTTTGTATAACCCATTTCAGGTATCACACTTTCGCCGCTCTCAAAAGCGGCATCATAACCAACGCAACTGGATGCCAACCAACTATTATAAGTCCAGATACACCCGTTTTCATCACCCCAAAGTGCATTAAGATAGCCGCCTATTGAAGATTCATAAGGTGAAATTCCTCCCCAGGTTTGATGATGTTCTGAATAAACTTGAAGATTTAACTTCCAAGTTGGATTCTGATATGCGTTTTTATAGTTTAGAAAGTGGTAATATGTCTTATTATTATAAATATTATATTCCTCCTCACCCGTAGGATAGTATCCATTTACATCTGTATCAAAAGTGTAAGTGTTAGAATTAGTAAATGTAAATAACAATGTCTGGGAATTACTATTATGATAAGACAGAATTGAGTGATTTCCCGGAAATCTCTGTGGATCGGGTACACTGAGATCAATGTTTGTAAGCCATTCACCAATGTCGGAAGCAGGATAATCTACGGGATCTACAGTAGGAGAAAAAAGATTATAATTATAATTTTCATTTATTATCCTTATAGCATTATCTGAAAATAAATATTTGTTTTTCGTAAAATCTGTTAATATTGAAGATTTAGATAAGTTATAATTATTCATGCCTAATTCAGCATAATTTATAGTAGGTGTCTGATAATTATCTATTCTTTGTGTTTGTTCAAAGTAATTAAGTTTCTGTATTAATGATTCGGTTTCAAAAGTAGCACAATAAATGTGCCCGTCATTATCAAGAAGAAGGGGAGATTGGGATAAACCCAAAGAACCATTTACAATAGATTGTACATTGGATCCATTGAACATAAAAATCTTTCCTAAATGACTAATAAAATAAAAACGTCTATATGTAGGAATATTTGTATCGTAGATAACAGGAGTTTCGAAATAATCATCATTAGTCATCTCACATTGTATTATTGAATGAAGAGGGTAATCTGAGTAAATATGATCTATAACATGTAAACAGAAAATTCCGGGAACATAAATTTTATCATCAACTAAAACAGGAGTTGCCATAAATTCATATTTATAAGAAGTGCTATTTAATGACCGTTCTCCTTCCCTCAGGTCAATTTTCCAATCTACACCAATTTGATCATTAGAAATTCCTTCAGGAAAATTTACACTCATTAAACAACCACTTTTATTCAGAATTAATAAATGCCTATTTAAAATATTATCCTTATACAGAACCGGACTAGCCCAACAACCGGTCCCGCTTAAATAACGCATTTCTCCTTCACTTATCTGATTATCATCAGTAAGAGTTAACATTGTATTATAACATTCATGTTCTAAATCAATTAGCTCTTCCGTAGTATAACAATTTATACTTACCTCGCCTTCATTAAAAACTGCTTCATCCATCTCGTTAATTATTTTAAATGAAAATGTCCATGAACCAGGGAAATATGGATGAACATTTCTAATACCAAATCTTACAATACTTCCAACTTTTGGGACAGGAGCTTTTGAACAATGTTCAATGTTATTTTCGTCAAATGCTTGAAGACCAAAAGTTGTGGCATAAAATCTAATACCTCCTAAATTGTCTACATCCGGATCCACTGCAACTGTGTTCCGGATTCTATCATCAATTAAGAGATTTGCAGTCGGGGATGGTGGAGGAAATATATCACTTGCATATCCCAACACTATCAATGCTAATATATGAGACATAACCAAAGTTTTTTTTATTTTTTTCTCCTTTTATTACGGTTTTTTGTGATCCGTTTAGTTTTATTTCTCTTATAGTATTAATTTAACTTAGTCTCATATTCAAATCTAATATATTTACAATACTATATTCACTTAGACAGATGTTATCTTTTTCTCTCAGCATTTCTCTTAACAAAATCTATTCTGCCAACATACAAAATACTTTTAATTAAATAATCAATTCTATGTCAAGAACAATTTTTACCTTTTTTAATAAACAGCATTATTAGGATTGATTCTGAAATCCTTATTATCCTCGTTAAAAATTCAAATCAGAGTTGTTGTCTATTTTACCATCTCACTATTTTATTTTACCATCATCATTTTGTGGCACCGGCTTTTTCCTTCGGTTTCTAAACGCACAAAATATATTCCGCTGGCAAG
>DAONFA010000056.1:0-4826 GCA_035403355.1 Candidatus Cloacimonas sp.
CTTAAAAAAGAATTAACATAAGGAGTTTAATGATGGACAGCTTAGGTTTTAAGTTTCCCTTGCAGGAGCGTAAAACAGCCCTATACAAATTGGAAGAAGAATGGTATCTTCCTCTATTATCAAAACTTCGTAACATTCCGATGCAAAGCATCAAGCGCAGTAATTTCGGTCAGTATTCTATGGCAGTAAATTATCTAACTTCTGTATTGGAAGAAGCATCTGCAATCAATAAAGTAGCCGTTTATAATATTGACCACATGGCACAATTACTTTTTTATGGAGCCGATGTAGTAACTCTTTTGAATAGAGCTTTAACTGGTAACTTTACCGAAATGAAAGTGGGGCAGTGTAAATATACTTTACTTTTAAATGAACACGGTGGAGTGCAAGATGATATGATTCTGATGAGAGTTTCCGAGACAAGTTTTATTCTGGTTATCAATGCGGGTCATGATATTACGGATACTATTGAGATTGAAGGAGTTGAGAAACAATATATTGCTGATATAGATAGAATTATGGCTTGTAAAAAAGATGGGGAAGAGGTTTGGGCAAAAGACATTTCCGATACCCTTGTAAAAATAGACATCCAGGGTCTGCTTTCCTTTAAATTGCTCAAAGAGGTCTATGGCGAAAATGTGTTAAAAAACAGGTATAATCCCGAAAAGAATATGAATTTCTTTACTTTTAACCAGTTTGAACGCAATGGGCAGCATTACTATTTATCCAGAACCGGATATACTAATAGATGGGGTTGGGAACTTTATATTCCAGTAGCTTTTGCTGAAGAAGATGCCCGAATAATCATATCCAAAGCACTGGAACTTGGAGGACTCTTAGTTGGTTTAGGAGGCAGGGATGAAAACAGAATTTCTGCAGGACCGTTCGGTTTACCGTTGATGGGGCAGGAATATGACCCTTATCATACACCTGTAAACGCTCCTCTTTTTGAGACAGCAGTGGATATGAACAAAGAATACTTTGTGGGCAAAGAAGCATTAGCTAAAGAGATAGCGGAAGGAATGCAAAAGCGTCTCTATATATTTGTTTCCGAAGGTATTGTAACCAATCGGGGTATTTATAAAGAAGGTAAACGCCTGGGAACTGTTACCAGCAGTATAAATTCCCCGAATGTTTCGCTGGAAATGCGTTTGGCAATTGGTTCCAAGCGAAAAAATGTAAATGAGGAAAAAGGAACTGCTGCCATTGGTATGGGTTGGTTTTATGCTCCCTTGTTTGAACAAGATGCAGAAGGTAAAGAGTTAGCAGAAATTGACGGGAAACCAATTCGTATTCCTGTGGAGTTCTATCGCGAAGATGAAAAGCGAAATCCTATCGGAAGTCCTGTTATGGGCTATGTTACCTTGGAAGGAATTACACCGGCTACGGCACATAGACCTTTGAAGAATATAGAGAACTTGTTGTAGAATTAGGATTTCAGGGCAAGGATTTCAGGGCAAGGATTTCAGGACAGGGATTTCAGGACAGGGATTTTAGAAACAAGGATTTAAGGATTTTAGGATTTAGAGGATTTAATAGGCCTGGGATGAACAGGATTTAAGGATTTAAGGATTTAGAGGATAGATTTATAAAAGGTTTTAGATGACTTGTGTACCGGCGAACGCTGCTCTTTGTACCGGCGGACGCCGTTCCGCCGAAGTTGTGTACCGGCGGACGCTGTTCCGCCGTCTTTATTTTAGAAACGAGGATTTAATAGGTCTGAGGTAACTTTTATAACTAAGGATGCCGTAGTTTGCAATGGTGACCTCCTGGTCAACCCACCTCTCACGATTTGTTTCCTTAACGGAAGGTTGACCTCCTGGTCAACCCACCTCTCACGCTTTATTTCCTTACTGAAAGGCAAACGGTAACGAAACACCAGAGTTACCACTAAACGACGAGGACATCGTTTTTCCGGAAGAAAAAGCCATATTGTCTCTCAGTTCAGCTCGTGTATTACTCATTCATCAAGCGTTAATCAAGCGTTAATAATTAAGGAGTGATTAAGGTATGATAAAGGATTGATTGACAGTTTGAAGCAAGGAAATAATATGAAGCTAAGTGAGTAGGAGGTTATAATGAAAGTAACTGTAAAAGAAGGCAAGAAGGGATTTTCAGGCAACCTGGATGGGGCGATATAATATTATCATTTCCGTTTAAATAAAGAACTTTAATACGATAAGTTCCAGTTAAACAGATGCGGAGAAACGATGTTTTCCTTCAACACAAATTATCTAATACTTATTCAATACTGTAAAATCCCTTCAATCCTGTTCATCCCAGAGCTATTAAATCCTCTAAATCCTAAAATCCTTAAATCCTTGTTTCAAAAATCTGTGTTATCCGAGTAATCTGTGAGAGAAAAAAAACGGCGGAACGGCGTCCGCCGGTACATCCCCGCCGGTACACATCCCCGCCGGTACAAGGGTATTCTGTTTATAATTTACTTTTCTAATGTAGTTGCAGGGGAAGTAGCAGGATAATTTTCAGATACATTTAAGGAATCTTTCTCCACCATTAAAATCCTATTTTCCGTCTTTTTATTTAAATGAGCTTTAGTGAAAGGAGGATTTATCTTTTCCACGCTAATAGAGTAGGTTACAATCAAGCCGGAAAAGACGATGGAAATCATACTCATCAGTTTCACCAGAATGTTAATGCAAGGACCAGCTGTATCTTTAAATGGGTCACCAACTGTATCACCAACGATACTGGCTTTATGAATTTCAGTGCCTTTAGCTTTCTTTTCGGTTTCTATATACTTTTTGGCATTATCCCAGGCGCCACCTGCATTATTCATCATCACAGCTAAAACAAAACCGGTGGAAAGAGCTCCGGTAAGAATTCCCAAAACCCCGGGAACCCCAAAAATTAAGCCCGTAAAAATAGGGGATAAAAGCCCTACTAAAGCAGGCATCAGCATTTCTTTCTGAGCTGCCTGAGTGGAAATTTTAATGCATTTGGCATATTCAGGTTTTCCTGTTCCTTCCATAATCCCGGGAATTTCTCTAAACTGACGGCGCACTTCTTTTACCATTTCCCCGGCAGCCCGTCCTACAGCTTTAATAGTGAGGGACGAAAATACAAAGGCAACCATAGCTCCAATGAAAACACCCAGCAAAAACTTGGGATTGAGGATATGAATTTGGAAGAATTGAATAAAATCTGCAATTGATGCCTTCGCCAAAGGAATATTTTCGGTGAATTTTGTATTATAGTTAGTATGCAAAAAGACAGCTTTCCCTGCTTTAGTTCCTACTAATTGTAAAGCTCCGCGAACTTCTTCCAGATAGGCAGCAAGTAAAGCCATAGCAGTTAAGGCAGCACTTCCGATGGCAAAACCTTTTCCTGTAGCAGCAGTGGTATTACCCACGGAATCAAGATTATCGGTCATCAATCTAACATCTTCAGGCAAATTACACATTTGAGCATTGCCACCCGCATTATCAGCTATAGGCCCAAAAGCATCCATTGCTAAAGTTACACCTAAAGTTGCCAGCATTCCCACAGCGCCAAAACCGATTCCGTATAAGCCCATTTCTATTGAGGAGAAACCGTGACTGCAAATAAAGGCAGATAAAATGCCGATTACAATTATTAAAACAGGAGCTGCTGTAGAACGCATTCCTACAGACATCCCTTCCAGAATAACGGTTGCCGGACCATATTCTGCCTGATTAGCTATTTCCTGAGTCGGCTTGTAACTATGAGAGGTGAATAGCTCAGTAAAAAGACCTATCAATATACCGGCTGCTAATCCAATTACGGTAGAAATAAATACCCCGAAATAATAATCAGGTGGAAGCAAAGCTTTAGTTACAAAAAAAGCACATATAGCAATTAAGATAGAACTGGAATAGACACTTTTATTTAAGGCAAACATCAGTTCTTTTGGTCCGGCATTTTCTTTGGTGCTGACAGTAAAAATACCTATAATGGAAAGGAGAATTCCCAAACCGGCTAAAATCATTGGTGCTACAACAAAATTTACTGCCATATTCGCATATTCGGCACCTAACATTGTAACAGCGCTCATTCCTAAAGCAGCGGTTGCTAAAATTGAACCGGCATAACTTTCATATAAATCGGCTCCCATACCTGCAACATCGCCAACATTATCACCAACATTATCGGCAATGGTAGCTGGATTACGAGGGTCATCTTCCGGAATATTTGCTTCTACTTTGCCAACAAGGTCGGCACCTACATCGGCAGCTTTAGTAAAAATACCTCCCCCTAACCGGGCAAAGAGTGCCTGGGTAGAAGCACCCATTCCAAAAGAAAGCATTATAACGGTGATTTGATGCAGAGGGAATTTTAACAGATTGAGGATAAAAAACCAGGCAGAAATATCAATTAAAGCTAAACCAACTACTGTTAATCCCATTACACTACCCGCTCTGAAGGCAATGCGCAGACCTTTATTCAGCCCTTTAGTACAGGCCTGAGTAGTTCTATTGGAAGCAAGGGTAGCCATATTCATCCCGATATAGCCAGCTAAACCACTGAAAAAACCACCGGTTAAAAAAGCCCAAGGGATTAACCAGTGCAAAACACCCAAACCCCAAGCC
Source organism: Candidatus Cloacimonas sp. (assembly GCA_035403355.1). Taxonomy (NCBI): domain Bacteria; kingdom Pseudomonadati; phylum Candidatus Cloacimonadota; class Cloacimonadia (SeqCode); order Cloacimonadales (SeqCode); family Cloacimonadaceae (SeqCode); genus Cloacimonas (SeqCode); species Cloacimonas sp. (SeqCode). Next base: position 4,572 of record DAONFA010000056.1, read on the forward strand.
ATTATTTGAAAAACAATGAAAGCAATAATAAAGAAAATGCCTACGCCTTTATATTGTTGCTTTAAATAGGCAAAAGCACCTTCCCGAACATAACCTGCAATTTCCTGCATTTTAGCATTACCGGGGTCTTGGTTTTTTACCTGCCGAAAGAAAATTGCTGCAAAAATTAAAGCCAGAACAGCACCTAAGGGTGCAATAAGCCACAGGGTAGGGATATTATTCATACACAACCTCTAACTTCTTAATTTTAAATAC
>DAONFA010000056.1:4926-6202 GCA_035403355.1 Candidatus Cloacimonas sp.
CCACAGGGTAGGGATATTATTCATACACAACCTCTAACTTCTTAATTTTAAATACACTGTGTAAAGATAATGACGATTAAAACATTTTGGCTATACTCAAAAAAATTGTCAATGAAAAAAATTTGTCCCCCTTCATTGGAAATTATACCTGAGTGCTTTAATTGACCGCAGCCAGGGCATAATTAAAAATTGTTCCCGATTAGTTAATTTCCTGCCTTCCATATTAGTTCGTTGCCACCGGCTATAAGGAAAGCGATTATCACCAATTTTATAGCTTATTCCAAAAGTGGCGGTAAGACGCATATTTTTGATTAGTTTCGTTTCTATTTCATCACTGGCGGGTCTGCCGTAAGGATAGGCAAAAAAGCGTTTACAAGGAAGGGATAGCTCTTCCATTTTTTGCAGGCATAAATCAAGCTCGGTGTATGCTTCCAGGTAAGTTAAACGGGAAAAATCAGGATGAGACCAACTGTGAAGACCAAATTCCACTCCTGCCTTATGTAAACTTGAAAGCTGGTTATAGGAGAGATAGGGCTTAAATTTTTTCAGATAAGCGCTTTCGGAAAATGGCATAACTTCCTTCCAGACAGCGTTGATAATTTCATCTTTGGTTTTCATCGTTATGCGGGAAAAGAATGTTTTGAGATTTGCCCCCGGAACATATTTGTCTATTACAGCTGAGATTTTTTCAGCAGGACAGTAATGGGGCATCAAAAGCAGTTTATGATTCCAGGCAATTTCCTGGTTATCAATACATTTGCCGATTAAAAAGAGAGTCGGCTTCAGATTATACTCTTTGGCAAGATACATCAAAACAGGATAATTAACGGCAAAACCGTCGTCAAAGGTTAAAGCCAGGTCTTTTCCGCTAAAACGCCCGGGTGCAGATAAAATTTCGGTTAAAGACCTGATGCTATATCCCTGCCGTTGTAATTGCTTCAGTTGCTTAAAAAAATTAGATACACTGATACCATGGGGATAAATATCGGGAAATTTATCCGCTACAATGTGGTAATAAAGCACTTGGGGTGATGTTGCTATTTTCATTTAACAATTCCTATGTAAGCATATATTCCTTTTTTGAAAAAGAGGGCTTATTGTCAAGAAACTTGTCTCGCGAGATGGCGAGATGGCGAAATGGCGAGATGGAAAGAGAGAGATAGCGGAATAGATTTTTTTACAAAGAGAAAAAGAGAAAAAAACTTGGAGCTTAATTTAGGGGGTTTTGTTGTACCGGTGGGGATGTACCGGCGCTCGCTGTAGCGCCGAATCGGCG
>DAONFA010000057.1:0-4882 GCA_035403355.1 Candidatus Cloacimonas sp.
TGGAAGAGTAGGTCGCCGCCATCGCTAACGGCGTTTTTTGTTGCTGAAAATGCAAGATGCTAAAAAAGGAATGAATATCGTAAGCACCTGGCTAAATAAGTTTTTTTCAGTGGTTTTAAAGCCAAAATACAGTTTTTTTGATTGGAAATGTCTTTTCTATTTGTTAGAATTGATTTAGATGTATGCTATCGCAGATGCAACTAAGCACTATGCAATATTAAAAAGACATTAGGAGATGGAACAATGAAGATAGACACCAAAAAGTTAGAAAAATACCTACGCTATTTCTTTATTCTGTTGACTTCTTTAGTTGTCGGATACAACTTATATTTGAGACAATGGGAGACATTGTGGTCAGCAGTGATGACTTTACTGCTATTTATATTACCGACGGTATTGGAGAAGAGGATTGCGATTAGAATACCTACTACATTTCAAATCATAATCTTACTGTTTATTTTTGCCTCAATGTATTTGGGAGAAATTCACAGTTATTTTTATCGTTATCGCTGGTGGGACAGGATGTTGCACACGGCTTCGGCAGTAATTTTAAGTTATTCGGGTTTTATCTTAATTTATTCTATGAATAAGGATAACAAGATAAATGTGAAATTAAGTCCGAAATTTATGGCTCTATTTAGTTTCTGTTTTGCGATAATGGTTTCTGCGGTTTGGGAAGTATTTGAATATGCTACTGATTCTATTCTCGGATTGGATATGCAAAAGGCACGGAATTTGGAGCAGGTATATGGTTTTTTTGATACCCGTTTGGGGGTAAAAGATACAATGAGTGACTTGATTGTAGATGCTATTGGTGCATATATCGTTTCGCTAATAGGATATTTTCATTTGAAGAGAAAGAAGGATGAGGACTCGGCTTTTTGGGCTTTGCATAAACAGTTTTTAGAAGATAATCCGGAGCTATTCGTGCGGTCAGATAATAAGGTTAAATAAGCTGGACCAGTTTTGGCTGAACAGGAGAGAAGGGAATTTAGTGATTTGTAATGCAGGAAAAATATAAAGATGCTGGAAGGGTTGCATAACATCAGGAAAATTCAGGTATAGTTTCACAGGAATTCAGAATTGCGATTCAAAACTTTCTCAGTAAGGGCAGAAATTGCAATTCATAGTTGTTATTCAAGTGGTTACCGCTAAAATCGGTAGTTGCAGAAGTAATAAGCAATATATGGCTTTTGTAGTTCTCCAGTTCTTTTTGGGGCTGAAAGCGATGGATTCGTCCTGTTTCGGATAAATGCTTCAGGGGAATTTCCTGATTGTTGCAGAGCAATTTTGCCTGGATATTGGCTTTTGGAATTATTTCGTTAAAATGGATTTCCAGAACAGGCAGCAAAGTATTTACCGACGCACCGTTACGAGGTTGGGTGAAAGTAACGACAGGAGCGAGGGTATCGGCTGCAGTTTGAGCTTTGAATTTAATTTCCAGTTTAGGGCTGAGGTTATCTTTTTTATCTTTCACACCTGTAAAAGTAAGTGTATATTCGGTGCTGTCCATTTTGGCTGTTAACAAGCTAACTTTATTGCCCTCAATCAATTGATACGCAATTGGCAAAGGTTTTTCCAGGGCTTGCAAGGTCACTTCCGAATAACCCTTAATTTCTTCACTGAAGATAACTTGCAGTTCACGATTGCTAAGCCGGTTAACTCTTGTAATTTTAGCTATTGTAGAATCGCTATAAGCCATTGATAAATTTAAGGTTGAGACGGCTGAACCGGAGGTAATACCTTCAAAATAGGGTTCTAAACCGAAATCATAGCGACCGTTTTGATTTTTATCTATATATGCACGCAGGATATGCTTTTGGGGATTCAGATTGTCAATAGCATAAGCTCCGCCTTGAAGAACTCCGCTTAAAACGAGTAAAGAATCTGAAGATAAAAGAGTTAGCTCTAATGGCAAGCCCTTATCGGTGGATTCTTCATAGTCAATTGTTCCGGCAATGCGATTGGTAGCAAGATTGCCATTACGAAAGATAAGCGTTTGGTTTTTTTCCAAGGTATTGCCACGCAAGTCCTTAAGGCGTTTAGTGAGGGTTACAAAATAATTAGTATGTAGCTGTAACGGTTCCTTAAGCTGGAGCTTAAGATTAGCTCCATCCAGAGTTATTTTCTTATTTTGCACCGGTGGATAGATGTAGATAGAATTAGCTAAGGTATTCCTATCCATTGGTTTAGAAAAGGAAATCTCAATTATTCCGGAAGAAATATCACCGTATTCGGCAGGAGAACTTTCCAGAATCACAGGTTTATCAAGGTCTTGCGGACCTCCGGTAGGACTGCGTTTATTGCCACAACTGCTAATTAAGAATAATATAATTAGCAGATAGAACAGGCGGACTAAAGTTTTACTAAAGTTCATAATTTTCTATCCCATAAAGATATAGCATTGTTATTCAATTTTGGTTGACCAGGAGGTCAACCTTGCGGAAGAACGACATCTTGTCGTTCCACTTACAACCGCGGTATTTCTTTACCACGCTTTTCTCAGTAACCAAATAAACATAAAAGGTGGTTGACCAGGAGGTCAACCTTCCGAAGTGGTTGACCAGGAGGTCAACCTTGTGGATGAACGACATCTTGTCGTTCCACTTACAACCGAGGTATTTCTTTACCACGCTTTTCTCAGTAACCAAATAAACATAAAAGGTGGTTGACCAGGAGGTCAACCTTCCGAAGTGGTTGACCAGGAGGTCAACCTTGTGGATGAACGACATCTTGTCGTTCCACTTACAACCGAGGTATTTCTTTACCACGCTTTTCTCAGTAACCAAATAAACATAAAAGGTGGTTGACCAGGAGGTCAACCTTCCGAAGTGGTTGACCAGGAGGTCAACCTTGTGGATGAACGACATCTTGTCGTTCCACTTACAACCGAGGTATTTCTTTACCACGCTTTTCTCAGTAACCAAATAAACATAAAAGGTGGTTGACCAGGAGGTCAACCTTCCGAAGTGGTTGACCAGGAGGTCAACCTTGTGGATGAACGACATCTTGTCGTTCCACTTACAACCGAGGTATTTCTTTACCACGCTTTTCTCAGTAACAAAATAAACATAAAAAGTTGGTTGACCAGGAGGTCAACCTTCCGAAGTGGTTGACCAGGAGGTCAACCCTCCGAAGTGGTTGACCGGGAGGTCAACCTTGCGGGTTGGTTGACGAGGACATCAACATTGCTGAAATAACATACTTACCTAAGATATCATACTCCACATTTACGGTCTCGCCAGTTTTTATTGTTCCGAGATTTGTATGTTCCAAAGTATGACCAATTAACGCTACGCTGAAATAGTTATTGCGCATATCAGCTATCGTTAAACTGACCCCATTAAGAGCAATTGAACCTTGGGGAACGATCATCTTTCTTTCCTTTTGGGGAAGTTCCAAATGCAAGTAATCGGTGCCTTCTATTTTTAAGCGCGAAATTATGCGCAATTTGTTGTCTATATGACCCTGAACCAGGTGTCCATCCAGACGGGAATTCAGTTTTAGCGCTCTTTCCAGATTGATAACTTTGCCCAAACACCAATTTTTAGCAGCAGTTTTTTGCAGAGTTTCCCGCATAACTTCTACACTAAAATATTTTGGTTCCAGCTCAATAACGGTTAGGCAAATTCCATCGCAGGCAATGCTACAACCAATCTTCAGGTCATCAAAAATAACAGGTTTAGTAATGGTAAACTTGCATTCCTTACCGGTAGGACTGAGATTTAAGATTTTTTCAGTTGCTTCAATGATGCCGGTAAACATCTTACTGAACCATATATCGGCGTTTCCAGGCATTGGCTAAAGTATTTAAATTACTATATTCCAGGTCTCCTCCAAAAGGAATACCTGTGGAAAGGCGAGTGATATTTAATCCCTTATCTTTAAGCAGCTCCCAAAGATAGTGAATTGTTGCTTCTCCTTCGGCAGAAGGTTTTAGGGCTAAAATCAGTTCACCGGGATGCAGTTCTTCTATTCTTTGCAATAACATAGCGGTGTTTATTTGTTCGGGTCCATAGCCATCCAAAGGGGAGAGCAAATGACCTAAAACAAAATATCTACCCTTAAATTCGTTCATTCCTTCCAAAATCTGGATGTCCGAACTATTTTCTACAACGCAAAGATAATTATCTACTCTATCCAGAGAAGTGCAAAAAGGGCAGGGATCGCTTTCCGAAAGCATATTACACCGGCTGCAGGTAGTGAAATTTTCAACGGTGGTCTTTATGATTTCTGCCAAGTTCAAAGCAAAGTTTTTATCCTGCGCAACCAAATACCAGGCAAGCCGTTGAGCCGTTTTTTTGCCAATACCGGGAAAACGATTGAAACTTTGTATTAAGCGTTCCAGATTTTCAGAGAAAAGCATTTAACCTAAACCGGGAATATTAATTCCGCCTGTAACTTTACTCATTGCATCGTCAGATGCTTCTTTCACATTGCTGATAACTTCTTGTATGGCAGCCGAAATAAGGTCTTCCAGCATTTCTACATCTTCAGAATCAACAACCTGAGGGTCTATTTTTAATGAAACAACTTCATACTGACCGTTCATTTCAATTGTTACCATTCCTCCACCTGTAGAAGCAGTGTAAACTGTATTTGCCAGTTCTTCCTGTTGTTTCATCATTTCTGCCTGCATTTTTTGGGCTTGTTTCATCAATTGCTGCATATTTTTTCCACCGGGAAGCATATTAAACTCCTTATTTTATAGTTTTGTTCTTTATTTGAGGATATGGGGTATCCGTCAAGAAAAAGTTTAGCCACCGAGGACACCGAAGACACCGAGATTTTTATTTTACAAAGAGGAAAAGAAAAAGTTTAACCACTGAGGACACCGAAGACACCGAGATTTTTATTTTACAAAGAGGAAAAGAAAAAGTTT
>DAONFA010000057.1:4982-5587 GCA_035403355.1 Candidatus Cloacimonas sp.
AACCACTGAGGACACTGAGGACACTGAGATTTTTATTTACAAAGAGGAAAAGAGAGGGAAAGGAATATATTTTAACCACTGAGGACACTGAAAACACTAAGATTTATTTTACAAAGAGAGAAAGAGAGAAAGAGAAAATTATCAGATACTATTTTATGGATAAGCCATAAATAATGCTTATATCGTCCTGTGATAATAAAAAATCAGGAGGAATAATAATAGGACGAAGATAGATATGTCTAAACGCTTGTTGCCTGGTCAATTCTTTAACGACTCTTAAACGACTCTTTAACGATTCCTTAACTTCGTTAAAGAGTCGTTAAAGAAGGTTTAAAGAAGCATAAAAGATTCAACTTGGCAGGGAATAATGCGCAGGATAAAAACCAACATAAAAGAGAGAAAGAGGAAAAGGGATATGTTTTAGCCACCGAGGACACCGAAAACACCGAGATTTTATTTTACAAAGAGAGAAAGAGGGAAAGGGATATGTTTTAGCCACCGAGGACACCGAAGACACCGAGATTTTATTTTACAAAGAGGTAAAGAGAAAAAAGAGAGAAAGAGGGAAAGGGATATGTTTTAGCCACCGAGGACACCGAAGACAC
>DAONFA010000058.1 GCA_035403355.1 Candidatus Cloacimonas sp.
AGGGTTGAGAAGGTTGAGAGGGTTGAGAAGGTTGAGAGGGTTGAGAAGGTTGAGAAGGTTGAGAGGGTTGAGATACAAAAATGGCTGAAAAACACTTTTCCCTACGCTCTTTTGCCCTCTGCCAAAAGCCCCTTAGGGCAACACAATAATAGCGATGGGTGCGTAAGCCCCTCGGAAGGAGAAAGATAGAACCCCCCCTCTAAATTTAATATTCTGATGCCGAAAAGGGTAATCCGGAAGCTAGAAAGCAATTACGAGGCAAGCATTTAGGATTTATCAAAATAACTATATTATTTCTTGGTAGAGCCAGGTTATTTCCTGTTCCAGTTCTTCCGGAACCATACCTTGAATGCTTTCTCCGTTTTTTATGCGTTGTCTGATATCAGTTGCGGAAATAGAGCAAAGTTCAATATTTAGCACAGTTGCTTTCAGCTGATTAATAACTTTCGGTAGAAGGGGATAGCCGGGACGAGGTAATATTATAAAATGCAATTCCTTAGCTAAATACGGGTAATCATACCACAAATGCAATTTTTCCAGATTGTCCGCTCCGATAACAAAACTGAAATCTACTTCCGGATAGAGGTTACCAAGCTTTTGCATTAAATGAGCCGTATAGCCGCTACCTTCCTGGTCAGCATCGGAAACGGCAAAACAGGGATTGTGCTGAATTGCTTTTTGCACTAAGGCAAAGCGTTTTTCAAAAGGGAGCACAATCGTCGTCTTCTTAAAATGGTGATTTCCACTTGGGACAAAAAGAACTCTCTCGGCAGCTTTTTGTTGCAGAATTTGATTAGCTATATGCAGATGACCTGAATGGACGGGATCAAAACTACCGCCTAAAACTGCAACCTTAACCTGCACTTTACTTTTCCAGTTTGGCGAATTTTTTGGCTAAGTTCTTTGCCTCTTTGGAATCGGGATAGCGGATTTTCAAGAGTTCATAGCTGGCTTTGGCTTTGTCGTGATTTTTTTGTTCCAGATGAAGTTTTGCAGAATAGTAAAGTGCTTTTCGGTCAAGTTCATCAGTATTTCCCAAAGCTGCAATTTCATCAAAATACATCAGTGCGCTGCTATAGTCCTTCATTTTATAGTAGATATAGCCGGTTAAATATTGTTTTTCCAAAAGCTTATACTGGCATTTGTGAATATAATCCAATGCTTTTTCATATCTTGGATCATTAGGATAGCGGTCTATAAAAGTGCGAAATGCCTCAATACAGTTAATAGTTTCGGTTTGATCATATTGCGGGGGCAGAGATTCTTCAAATAGGCATTCTCCTTTGCGAAAATAGGCATCGGCAACATTTGCGTGATCCGGAAAGGAATTGATAAACTGTTCATATCTGACACGCGCCTCGCTAAACTTATTCATATTGAAATAGCAATCGGCAACTTTCATTGTAGCATAAGCAGTTGCAGCGGATTTGCGTTCAAAAGATATTTCTTCATAAATAACGGCAGCACGGGAATATTTCTTTTTGGCAAAAAGCTCATCGGCGTTTTTCAACTTAGCTTCAGTAGAAAGCTGTGGTTTATTGCTGCTGCAGGCAACAAGGCAAAAAACGGCAATCAGGATAAGAAAGATGTATTTTCGCAAAGTAAATTCCTCTATTTTTAATCAAAATTCCAGAGAAGAAAAACCAGAGAACCGATAGCTACAACAGCAACTAAGGGTTCAAACCAACGGAAATGCAAAGCGCCCATTCCTGAATAATCAGGATTGGGACGCGGTAAATTATGAGTAGTAATTTTAAGAACCTGTTGAGCAGGAAGCTGTATCTGCCTGGTTTCAAAAATATGCACGGGATAGCGTTCGGTCCGATAAGAAAGGAAGCTGCTTTTTACTGTCTCCTGCCACACAATATTAAGCTTTATCTGCACCAGCAATGCATTATCCAAACCCAAAGCATTAAGCTGGGGGATATTTTCTTCTTCAGGATAGGATTGGGCACTTTCTGTCCCTTGAAGATTGTAACGCAAATCCGCACCTTTGGCTAAAAGCAGGTTACTAAGCTTTTGCGTTAATTCAGAATTCCATTCTCCGCAATTAATATCTAAAAAAATTGGCTGTCCGATCTGAATCTCCGTTGCTATTTCCGATGTGATTTGATCAAGGGTGATAGGATCTTGAAATGATAGGAGTTCGGAAATGAGCAATAGAAAACAGACGAACAGCCAATATTTCTTCATTATTTAGTCAGCTTGTAAAAACGCCTTATAGCCAAGATAGGTGGAATACAAATCTGCCTTGGAACACAATTCATACAGCGAATGCATTCCCATTAAGCCCACTCCGCAATCTAAAACTTCAGCTCCCAAATTGGAAAGAAAGTAAGCAATAGTTCCACCGCCACCTTCATCTACTTTTCCCAGTTCTCCAGATTGCCAGAAAACTTTTTCCTGATTGAAAAGGCGAATAACTTTGGCAATAAATTCGGCATTAGCATCGTTGCAACTATATTTTCCACCTCTTCCCGTAAATTTGGAAATGCCGATGCCATAATTAAATATAATGGCATTCTGCTTTTCGTGCACATTAGGATAATTGGGGTCTATGGCAGCAGTAACATCAGCACTTAAAATTTGACTGTTCATAAAGGTTTTACGCAAGTTTACGCTGCTGTTATCTTCTCCGTTGTGAGCCAGTAAATCGGCAATAAAATCCTGAATAAAAATGCTTTGAGCTCCCGTATTTCCCTGACTGCCAACTTCTTCCTTATCGGAAAAATAGACCACCATCGTGCGTTTGGGTTTATTGGGAAGGTTATCTGTTAAAGCCATCAAGGCATTATAAGCACAAATGCGATCATCCTGTCCGTAGCCAATAACCAGAGAACTATCTAAACCTGAATTACGCGCTTTGAAAGCAGGAACTAATTGCAGTTCAGCACTTTGAAAATCAGCTTCGGAAATACCATATTTATCGTTCAGCAGTTTTAAGGCATAGTTTTTGATAGCTTCTTTTTCTTCATTCCCCGGTTCCTGCATACCTGAAAAAACAAGATTCATTTTGCTGGCTTCTATTGCATCGTTTAAGCTTTTGGTATATTGTTCCTTACCTGCCAAATGAGGTAAAAGGTCGGGAATTACAAATACCGGTTCATCATCTTTTTCACCAATTGAGATGTGCAAAACCGAGCCATCATTTTTAATAATAACTCCATGTAAAGCCAGAGGAGTAGAAACCCACTGATATTTTTTAATTCCACCATAATAGTGAGTGTGCATACAGCTTAAAGCACTGTTGCTGTCTTCATAGAGAGGATTTTGTTTCAAATCCACACGCGGTGAATCTATATGGGCAGCAACCATATTAAATCCTTTGGAAATAGGTTCACTGCCAATTACAGCCATAGCCATCGTTTTATTGCGAAAAACACTATAGACCTTATGACTGCCCTTTTTGCCGAGAGGGGTAAATTTGTTTTGCTGTAATATGCTTAAAGTATAAGCAATTGTTTCCCGCTCGGTTTTTGCTTCATTCAGAAACTTAATATAGGGCTCGGCATAAGCAAACGCCTTTTTTTGTTCATCCAGGGTAGTTTCTTTCCAGAAATTCCTGCGTTCATAGCTAAGTTTTTCTTGTTTTACCTTTTTCATTATATCTCCATTTTGCTATTTTATTTCAATAATTTTCAGCTTTCTTTCTCCCATTGGAGCTTGCACAATGGCTATTTCACCTATTTTTTTGCTTAATAAAGCTCTGCCGATAGGAGAAACCACTGATACCTCTTGAATGCTTTCCTCAGCATAGTAATTTATTTCATCCGCTCCCACCAAATGATAGCAGATGCGTTCGCTATTTGTAATATCTTCGGCTACACAATAACTTCCGAAACGAACCATATCTTTGGGAAAATCGCTGGTATCTATCACTTTCAAATTGGCACTGCGTCTGCGGAGATGATCAATTTCACCGTCTATTGCGCGCTGTCTTTCTTTGGCTGCTTTATATTCAGCATTTTCACTAAGGTCACCAAATTCTCGTGCAATAGCAACTGCTTTAATCACTTCCGGGCGTTCTGCAAGCAGTTCGTTAATTCTTGTTTGCAATCTTTGCATTCCTGTTTTGGTAATATACTGGCTTAAATCCAATTCTTATTGAGCTCCTTTTTTCTTATTCAAAGTGCGTTGCGCAGCGGTAGCGGCTTTTTTTAAACGGGCATTTCCACTTTTTGTCCAAATCTCTACAGGACTTTCCAGCTCCGGATAAAAATCCGTTATAGAAGCACAGAGCAATTCTACAATTTGAGGATCACGACTGAAACTGTATTCCTGCCAAATTTTAAGATAATACTCAGGATTTAGCTTGGCAACGGTTTTCAGCATTGCAATATGATAGGGAACCGTTTCTCCCAAAGGAGACAGCCATTGCCTGGATAAATAAGCAAGAATTTCAGGCAAAAGGTCTTCGCGTCTTTTTACCAGTTTTATCAGCAAATTTAAAGCCGATTTTTGTAACTGCAAATTAGCGCTGTTGCTATATTGAAAAACCTTATTCAGATATTTTTCAGGATATTTGCGTAAAAGCGGTAACATAATTTTATCAAACAGAGCATTGATTTCTGCCAAAGAAGCAGTTGCCAGCGCTTCATCCAAAAGAGGCAAATAAACAGAGGGTTTACGATTAAGCAGTTTACTTAAGATTTGAGCAAAAGCAAGCTTGCCGTAAGCTCCTTTTTTATTCCACAAAGCCCTGTAAAAAGGAAGATAAGCATCATGCTTTTTTCCCAGTTGTTGAACAATATTGCTGGCTACCTGAGTAATAACTTCTGCGGGAATTTTGCCATTTACTCTTTCCGGATACGCAATAAAGATAATCTCAAAGTCGTAATCACCTTTAGGCAGTTTATTCTTCAGGAAATCTGCTGTGTCTATGTTCAGTCGTTCCTTCCAGTCAATGGTAAGCATTTTTTCTCCCGCTTTTACATATTATCTTTCTTTTTACCTTATGCCTGAAAATCCATTTACCTGTCAATAGAAAAATATAACTGGCATAATATTATAGCTATTAGCTCAGCCCAAACAGTGAAACGCACCCCCAATCCAAGCTACTTTTCCTATCTTTTATAAAACTGGCTGGGATGGAAGGAGTTGAACCCTCACATACGGATCCAGAGTCCGCTGTCCTACCATTAGACGACATCCCATTTATCTTTTTCTGGCTGGGCAGGAAGGATTCGAACCCTCGTATAGCAGGACCAAAACCTGCTGCCTTACCACTTGGCGACTGCCCAGCAGATATTTTCTTCTGGCGGAGAGGCAGGGATTTGAACCCTGGGTAGGCTTTTGACCTACACACGCTTAGCAGGCGTGCACCTTAAGCCAGCTCGGTCACCTCTCCACTTATTTTTCATTGTTTTTTTTCTGGCGGAGGATGAGGGACTCGAACCCCCAAGGGCATAACCCGGCGGTTTTCAAGACCGCTGCCTTACCAATTAGGACTAATCCTC
>DAONFA010000059.1 GCA_035403355.1 Candidatus Cloacimonas sp.
ATTTTAGAAACAAGGATTTCAGGATTTAAGGATTAAGAGGATTTTAATAGGTCTGAGATGAACAGGATTGGATGGATTTAGAGGATTGGATGGATTTAGAGGATTGAATAGGTCTGAGATGAACAGGATTAAAGGGATTTTAGGGATTATTACATAGATCTTTTCTTGTACCGGCGGACGCTGTTCCGCCGTTCTTAGTACCGGAGCTCGCTGTTCCGCCGTTCTTGGTACCGGCGGACGCTGTTCCGCCGTTTTTTATTCGGCGCTACAGCGAGCGCCGGTACCAAGAAGGCCCCTCGTAAAATGCCAGCCACTTTTTTTCTTTTATCTCTCTTTCTTTCTTGCCTGCACCAAAAAAACTTGACAGATTTTTCCCCAAAATTATAGGAGTAACTGTGCATAATTTCTAAGAGGATGGAAAAATGCTGATATTAAAAGACCAGAACACATTGCCATATTTACCGAACATTATTATGTTTTTCTTATCAAATCAAAGCAGATTACTATTTCTCTTTCTACAGAACATAAATATACCTATTTTAACCCTGTATTTGATGAGTATAAAGCAAAAGAAAAAAATATCGTGGAGGATACTGTGAAAAAAGCATTTCTACTCTTTATTTTGGTTCTCTGTTCCATAGCACTCTTTGCCCAAAACGAGGATTGGCTCTGGGCAAAGCAAGCCGGGGGAACAGATGATGATTATGGCTATAGCATTGCTGTTGATACAAACGGAAACAGCTATGTTACGGGTAGTTTTTATGGTAGTGCTACCTTCGGAACTACTACCTTAACCAGCAGTAGTGATTATGACATCTTTGTTGCTAAGATGGATAGTAATGGTAACTGGCTTTGGGCAAAGCAAGCCGGGGGAACAGATAGAGATGGGGGCAATAGCATTGCTGTTGATGCCAACGGAAACAGCTATGTTACGGGTAGTTTTTATGGTAGTGCTACCTTCGGCACTACTAACTTAACCAGTAGTGGAGAAAATGACATATTTGTTGCCAAGCTGGATAGCAATGGTAACTGGCTCTGGGCTAATCAAGCCGGGGGAACATTTAATGATTATGGCTATTGCATTGCGGTTGATACCAATGGAAACAGCTATATTACCGGTCTTTTTGATGGTAGTGCTACATTCGGAACTACTACTTTAACCAGCAGTGGAGATTATGATATCTTTGTTGCCAAGCTGGATAGCAACGCTAACTGGCTCTGGGCAACGCAAGTCGCCGCTGGAACACGGGTTGATTATGGCTATAGCATTGCGGTTGATGCCAACGGTAATAGCTATGTTACCGGTGATTTTTCTGGTAGTGCTACCTTCGGCACCACTACCTTAACCAGTAGTGAATATGAAGACATTTTTGTTGCTAAGCTGGATAGCAACGGTAACTGGCTCTGGGTAAAGCAAACCGTTGGAATATATCCTGATGCTAGCTATGGCATTGCAGTTGATGACAATGGTAATAGCTATGTTACAGGTTATTTTTGGGGTAATGCTATCTTTGGTGCTACTACCTTAACCAGTAATGGATATAACGACATCTTTGTTGCTAAGCTGGATAGCAATGGGAACTGGCTCTGGGCAAAGCAAGCCGGTGGAACATGGGATGATTATTGCTATGATATTGCGGTTGATACCAACGGAAACAGTTATGTTACAGGTGATTTCTGGGATTATACTACCTTCGGCTCTACTGCCTTAACCAGTAGTGGAGGTTATGATATCTTTGTTGCTAAGCTGGACAGTAACGGTAACTGGCTCTGGGCAAAGAAAGCCGGGGGAACAAATTCCGATTATATCAGTGGCATTGCAGTTGATGACAATGGTAATAGCTATGTTACAGGTCGTTTTTGGGATAATGCTATCTTCGGCGCTACTACCTTAACTGGTAGTGGAGGTTGTGATATTTTTATCTCCAAAATAGGTAGTGTTTATCAGGTCTTAGCTCCGAAACCACCCAATAACCTTGTCTGCGTGATGGATGGCTACGATGCTTTGCTTACCTGGGATGCTGTAACAGAGACCATTTTTGATACCCCTGTGGTGCCTGATTATTACATTGTGTTTTACAATGATTCAGCCAATCCCTATGGGGAATTTTGTCTTCTTGATTCTACCCCGGATTTAACTTATACCCACTCCTTAGTAGGTTTACACGCACCCTATATGTTTTATCGGATTGTTGCTTATAAGTTTTATGGCAGAGAGAAAGTCAGCATTGAAGATTTGGGCTTGAGCAGAGGAATGTCCGAAACCGAGGTTAGGAATATATTGCAAGGGGTAGAAACAAGGATTTCAGAATAAGGATTTTAGAAACAAGGATTTCAGAATAAGGATTTCAGAATAAGGATTTTAGAAACAAGGATTTCAGAATAAGGATTTCAGGACAAGGATTTTAGAAACAAGGATTTCAGGATTTAAGGATTAAGAGGATTTTAATAGGTCTGGGATGAACAGGATTAAAGGGATTTTAGGGATTATTACATAGCAATTGTTCTTTGTACCGGCGGACGCTGTTCCGCCGTTTTTTATTCGGCGCTACAGCGAGCGCCGGTACCATTTTTTTCTCTCATTTCTTACTTACTTAAGCTCGTGTATTACTCCTTAATCAAACCTTAATCAAGCGTTAATAATTAAGGAGTGATTAAGGGATGATAAAGGATTGATT
>DAONFA010000060.1 GCA_035403355.1 Candidatus Cloacimonas sp.
TACCGGCGCTCGCTGTAGCGCCGAATAAAAACGGCGGAACGGCGTCCGCCGGTACCAAGAACGGCGTCCTCCGACTACACAAGTTACTCCAAACCAATTAAATCCCTTAAAATCCCTTCAATCCTTTTTAATCCAGAGCTATTAAATCCCTTAAAATCCCTTCAATCCTTTTTAATCCAGAGCTATTAAAACCTTTAAAATCCATTCAATCCTGTTCATCTTAGAGCTATTAAATCCTTAAAATCCCTTCAATCCTTTTTTAATCCAGAGCTATTAAATCCTTAAAATCCGTTCAATCCTTTTTAATCCAGAGCTATTAAATCTCTTAAAATCCATTCAATCCTTTTTAATCCAGAGCTATTAAATCCATAAAATCCATTCAATCCTGTTCATCCCAGAGCTATTAAATCTCTTAAAATCCCTTCAATCCTTTTTAATCCAGAGCTATTAAATCCCTTAAAATCCCTTCAATCCTGTTCATCTTAGAGCTATTAAAATCCTCTTAATCCTTAAATCCTGAAATCCTTGTTTCTAAAATCCTTATCCTTAAATCCTTGTTATCCAACTTGGCTACAAACTGCTTGACAGAAACTAAGCAATAATTATTTAAGAACTTATGTATGCTTAGCTATTCAGAAAGCAGCGAGGTTAAATTTTGGAAACCCTTAAATCTAAGGCATTAGCAGAAAATCTGGCAGTTACTAAAGTAGCCGAAATAGTGTTTGACGAGCAGGCAATATGGTTACTTTCCTTAACGGAAGGAAACTTTGGCATCAAGCAACGCTGCCGGAATTTTCTGGAGGAACTGTATCATCCCTATACCAATCCGGAAGCCGTTGCAACCCTTATCCGGCAATGCATTTTAGGGGATTTATGGTTCTATGTTCAATTACCGGAAAAGGAAAAAACCTTATCCGTGATAGGGGATTTGTATCTTCTGGCAGCGCAGAAATGCAGTAAGCCCTTGCAGGAGAAGCGAATCATTGTTGAATATCTGGATTTTATTTCTGCTTTAAGTCGCAGCGAAGGTGTTCCGGAAAGTGTTTTCTCCTATTTACTAACAGCTCTGAATAACTGGCAAAATAGAAGCAGAGACCTTTTTATTCCTTTAAACGGTGCCTTCCGAAAATGCTTAACAAATCTGATGCAGGTTTATAACTGCAACGAAAGCTGTTTTAAGATGCTGAAAGAGCTCCTAACCGAGGGCTTGGTGTTTTGGCAGAATACAACCGATTTAGAGAATTGGTATAGAAAAAACAGTGCAGAAAATGAAGCCGATATAGAAACGCTATCCTCTGCTATAGGCAAAAAGTTTTTCCAGCAATGGCTTAGCGAGCTGGAAACCAGGCAGAATTTTGAATCCTTACAGGATGTTCCTTCCTTTTCCGATATTGCTGTTCTGCTGCGGGAAACCATTTGTAAATTTAACACTCTTACTTTACGCATAAAATTTATCTTTTATCTTTTGGGGTTAGAGGGAATGGAGGATTTACGGAATCATTTGCTTTGGGATTTGAACCGTCAGCTTTCCGATTTGGAAAACGAGCTCTCGGAAGATGAAGTTCCGCAAATGCTGGATTCCATTTTTGCTACCCTTTTTGAATTTAAGGAAACCCATCTTTCCATTGTGCTGGATTGCATTTTAACTATTGGCAAAACAGTGCTTTCCCGCAAAAACAAAAAGCACTGTCAACATCTGCTGCCCAAAATTATGGAGCTGGAATTCACCGCACCGGGGAAAATAAAGATAGACAAGGACTGGCAGATGGATGTGGATAAAAATCATATCAAACATCTGCGGATGCTGCTTGAACTGATTGCCATTGATCCTTTAATGTGTAAAGACCTGCTTGCCTATTTAATTATCAGTTTAAGCCGCAAAGGGGTTTTTATTTCCGATACCGACCTCTTTCAGAAAGATGTTTCGGCATTCCTGAATTCGGATTTTAAACCCTTGGTAGTGCAAACCAAACACCTTTTAAAAATGTTCCCTGTTTTCTTCAATGAAATTGGAGCGGAAGGAGAAATTAGAGATATTACTACTTCCCTGGATGAATTGGGGCAAAGAAAAGATTTGTTAATGCACTTTTTGCGGAAACAGATTCACACCGAAAGCAATAACACTCATCTGCTTTTAATTCAGAGGATACTGGAATATTGGACGAATCTGGATTATAAATTACTCCAGGATATGATTCCGGAAGATGTTCTCATCTACATTATGCACCCGGATGCAATGACAAAGCAGCAAAGTATCGTAGTGAATGCTTTTTTACAAAAAAACGGTTTAAGTGCAGAAGAACTTCTTGCTCTTTCCTGGCAACGAGTTAGCAAATTATTTGAAAACGAGCCGGAGGATTTCTCCCTAAAACGGCTTAAGCTGCTTTGTTACACGCATTTTCTGCTGAAAGATAAATATCATCTTGATCCGTATGATATCGT